>NZ_JBXWRY010000011.1:0-89710 GCF_059613135.1 Ruegeria sp. BHSB196 | reverse complement strand
TGCACCGGCAAGAGCCGGGCCGCCTCCGTGCAGACCTGCCGCGCGGTCTCCAGGGTTTCGGCGTCGAAATAGACATGGGCGTGATAACCGCTGATCTCCGGCATTTCGCTCTCCATTGCTTGTCCGGCGAGCCTATGCGTTCGGCGCGGCGCAACCAAGCCCGCGTCGCCGAACAGAGTCTGTGCGCCCCGCAGAGCAATAGCAGGCCGATCGCACAAAGGGGCGCTGCCCCTCTTGCCCTGCGGGCAATTCACCCCGGGGTATTTGGGACCAGAAAGAAGCAGGAGCTTTTTTCGGTTTCTTTCTGGTTGAAAATACCCCAGGGAGTTTGAGGGACAGCGTCCCTCAACAAAACAGAATGGAGCGCGCCGAAGGCGCTCGATCTTTCGACAGGTGTGCGCGGCTTCGCCGTGGGGTCAGGCCGCGGGCCTGTGCCGATCGGGATGGGCTGCGGCAAAGGCCGGGTGGGCGGCGCAGGCTTCCGCCGCCGCGTTCAGGCGTGGCATGTCGGAGATCTCCACCTCCCAGCGTCGGGCGTTGTAGACCTGCGGCATCAGGCAAAGATCGGCGAGGCCCGGCGCCGGACCGGTGCAGAAGGGGGTCTGGTCGTATCCCGCCAGCAGCGCCTCGAACGCCAGGAGACCGGGGCGGATGAAGTGCCGCATCCAGTCGCCCGGCATTCCCTCGGCGCCGCCGCTCAGCGTGGTGGCGTGGCGGGCGACCTGCAGGTTGCAGACGGGGTGGATGTCGACCGCGATGGCGTGGGCCAGGGCCTGCGCCCGCGCCCGCGCCGCCGGGGCGTCCGGCAGGAGGTTCAGCCCGCGCGTCCGGTCCAGATAGTCGAGGATCGCCAGCGATTGCGTGAGCCGCAGCCCGTCGATGTCCAGCACCGGAACGAAACCCTGCGGGTTGCGGGCGAGGTGCTCGGCGCTGCGCTGTTCGCCGCTGGTCAGATCGATCGGTACGGCGCGATAGGCAATCCCCGCCAGGTTCAGCGCGATCCGCACGCGGTAGCTGGCCGAGGACCGCCAGTAGTCGTAGAGAACCGTTTCGCTCATGCCTGTCCTTCCGGGGCCAGCCGATACGCGGCGGTCAGTCGGTGATCCCACGCTTTGTCGGTGATCAGAGCTTGCCGAGTTCCCTGGCGTGGAGCCAGTCCGCGTGCCGGGGCGCCTTCTTGGTTTTCGACCATTCCTCCAGCATGTCCCATTTCACCTCGTTCAACCGGGCCAGCATCGCCTCTTCCTCCGGATCCGGGCAGGCCAGTTCGATGCGATGCCCGTTCGGATCGAAGAAGTAGATCGAGTGGAAGATGGAGTGATCGGTGACGCCCAGCACCTCGACCCCGTTGGCTTCGAGATGGTCCCGGAACTTGAGAAGTTCGTCGCGGTCCTTCACCTTGAAGGCGATGTGTTGCACCCAGGGCGGCGTATTGGGGTCGCGGCCCATCTCGGGTTTGGTCGGCAGCTCGAAAAAGGCCAGCACGTTGCCGTCGCCCGCGTCGAGAAACAGATGCATGTAGGGGTCCGGCTCGTGGGTCGAGGGGACGCGATCCTCGGCGATCGCCAGGATGAAGTCCATGTTCAGCATCTTGCCGTACCATTCCACCGTCTCCTTGGCGTCCTTGCAGCGATAGGCGACGTGATGGATCTTGTCGATTTTCATCTCTCTCACTCCTGTGTCAGGGCGGCGGCCCGGATCGCCTGATCGAGGACCGACGAGTCGCCGATATGGTTGGCCAGGACCAGCACCAGGCGCGCGTTCAGCGCGTCGCTGTCGGCCTTGTCCAAACCTTCATGCGCGGCCAGAAGGTTGGCGTAGAAATCGTCGGGGTTTTCGATATTCGGCGTCAGGATCAGGTCTGCCATGGTCTCACTCCTTCCCGGTGGCCCGGCGGATGGCGTGCCGGAACGAGTTTTCTTCGAAATTGTCGCGGCGCGCGGCGACGTGCTGATCCGGGCGGATCAGGTACACCGCGCTCTCCTTGTCGCCCAGATAGCGGCGCTTGAGTTCGAGCGTCGGGTCGTCCTTGACCGACAGCGCCAGCCGGGTGACTTCGATTCCGTCCTCTTCGATCCTGTCCGGCGCCTCCGCGTCGATGGTCAGCAGGGTGAACCTGCCGCCCAGTTTCGGCAGCAGATACCCGTCCTTCAGCTTGACATCGGGGCAGGGCGAGCCGGGCCGCGTGCGCGCCGGTCCGCCCAGGGCGTCCGCCGAATTCAACGGCGATCCGTCATAGGTGCAGGGCACGCTCAGGCGGCCGGAATTCACCAAGGGGCGCGCGAATTCGTAATGCTCGCTCAGGTCGAGCACCGCGTCGCGCAGGAGGCGCGAGGTTTCGGTCTTGGGCGTGATGAAGTCGGTCGAGCGGGTCGAGTTCATGATGTTCTCGTCCGCCCCGTGGATGCGTTCGTGATCATAGCTGTCGAGCAGCGATTCCGGCGCCTTGCCGTCCATGACCAGTTTCAGTTTCCAGCACAGGTTGTCGGTGTCCTGCAGGCCGGAATTGGCCCCGCGCGCGCCGAAGGGCGAGACCTGGTGCGCGCTGTCGCCGGCAAAGATCACGCGGCCGTGGCGGAACTTCTCCATCCGGCGGCACTGGAAGGTATAGATCGAGACCCATTCCAGCTCGAAATTGACATCCTCGCCCAGCATGGCCTTGAGGCGGGGAATGACGTTTTCGGGGCGCTTTTCGCGTTCCTTGTCGATGTCCCAGCCCAGTTGCAGGTCGATCCGCCAGACATTGTCGGGCTGCTTGTGCAACAGCGCCGACTGGCCCCTGTTGAAGGGCGGATCGAACCAGAACCAGCGTTCGGTGGGGAAATCGGCCTCCATGATCACGTCGGCGATCAGGAAGTTGTCTTCGAAGACCCGTCCGATGAAGTCGAGCCCCAGCATCGCGCGGATCGGTGAGCCGGCCCCGTCGCAGGCGATCAGCCAGTCGGCTTCCAGCGTGTACGAGCCTTCGGGCGTCTCCACTTCGACCTTCACATGGTCGGGATGGGTTCCGACGGCTTCGACCTTGTTGCGGCCGCGGATTTCGATGGGCGCGCCCTCGGCCTGCAACTCGCGGACCCGGTTCACCAGATATTCCTCGAAGTAGTATTGTTGCAGATTGATGAAGGCCGGGCGCTGATGGCCTTCCTCGGGCAGCAGGTTGAACTCGTAAACCTGCCGGTCGTCGAAGAACACCTTGCCGACGTTCCAGAGCACGCCCTTGTCCACCATCGGCTGGCCGCAGCCCAGTCGGTCGAGGATTTCCAGCGGGCGCTTGGCGAAGCAGATGGCGCGGCTGCCGAAACTGACCTTGTCGTTGTCGTCGAGCACCAGCACCTCGACCCCCTGCTGGGCCAGGTCGATGGCGGCCGCCAGACCGATCGGCCCGGCGCCGACCACGATCACCTTGTGGCGCACCGGAGCCGCCGCGTCCTGATCGGGGCTGCGCTCATATGCGTAGAGCGGCACTTCGAAGATCTTGTTCACGGGCTCTCCTCCCATTTTCCAAGCGCTCCCGACCGGATCGGGGCACAAATTCTCACTCCGCTGCCGGTGCGGCGCTGCGGGTCATGGTCTCATCGTTTCAGCCGGGGAAAAACGATCTGGATCAAATTCGCCCCGAATCGCCGGTCAGCCCTGCAGCGCCTCCCACATCTCCAGATCGCGCTGGGCGGTCCAGATCCGCGGGGTGTCGATGCCGCGGGCCTCGTCATAGGCGCGGGCCACGTTGAAGGGCAGGCAGTGTTCGTAGATCGCGTAGTCTGCGAATTTCGGATCGCATTCCGCGCGCACCGCGTCCCAGGCCTCTTTCAGGCTGCCGCCGCGCGCCGCCACCCTGGCCGCCGGGCGATAGGTGCTTTCGACGAAGTCGCGGGTGTTCTCGATGGCGGCGTTCACCATTTCCTTGCCCACCAGCGCATCGCCGCGGCCGGGCGCGATGGCGTCCACGTCGAACCACTTGATCTCGTCCAGCGTGTCGCCCCAGTCGCCGAAATGCCCGTCGCCGCAATAGCAGGCCGAGTGGTATTCGACGATGTCGCCGGTGAACATCACGTTCTGGTCGGGCACGTGGATGACGATGTCGCCGGCCGTATGCGCCCGGCCCAGATGCATCAGGTCCACCCGGCGGTTGCCCAGATAGACCGTCATCGTGTCGCTGAAGGTGGTGGTGGGCCAGGTCAGGCCGGGGATGCTTTCGTGCCCTTCGAACAGGCGCGGGAAGCGCTGAAACTCGCTGTCCCAGTCCTCTTGCCCGCGTTCGACGACCATGGCGCGCGCCATGTCCGACATGAGGATCTGCTGCGCGCCGAAGGCGCTGGCGCCCAGCACGCGGACCGCGTGGTAATGGGTCAGGGCCACATGGGTGATCGGTTTGTCGGTGACGGACCGGATGCAGTCGATCACCTTCTGCGCCAGGCGCGGGGTGGCCTGTGCCTCGACCACCATCACGCTGTCATCGCCGATGATGACGCCCGAGTTGGGGTCGCCCTCGGCGGTGAAGGCGTAGAGCCCTTCGCCCACCTCGGTGAACGAGATCTTCTTTTCGGTCATGTCCCCCTGGGACGCGAATGCCTTGGCCATTGCTCAATCCTTCTGACGTTGCGCCGGCGGCGGGTGCGGGACGCCTCCGGCGGGAGTATTTGGGGCAAGATGAAGCCGGGACGGTCATCTTTCGTAGGGGTTTTCCAAAGCAGGCAGGACGGTGCCGGTGCAGTCGCCGAAGCCGATCGTGTAGCCGTCGCCCCGGGCCGCGCCCTTCAAGGTCAGGGTGTCGCCATCCTCGATGAACGAACGGGTCTCGCCGGTGTCCAGCGAGATCGGTTCCTTGCCGCCCCAGCTGAGTTCCAGCAGCGAGCCGCGCTCCGGCCTGGTCGGCCCCGAGATCGTGCCCGAACCCAGCAGATCGCCCGCGTTCATCGGGCAGCCCGACGTGGTGTGATGCGCCAGTTGCTGGGCGGCGGAGTAGTACATCTCCTTGTAGTTGGTCCGCGCGATGGTGGTGGCGGGCTTGCCGGCCGGGGCCATCGTGATTTCCAGGTCGATGTCATAGAGCATCGGACCGCAGTCCCTGAGGTGATCCAGCAGCTCGACCTCGCGTTCGGGCGTGTCGCAGCGGAACGGCTCCAGCGCCGCCCTGGTGACGATCCAGGGGCTGATCGAGGTGGCCGTCGCCTTGGCCTGGAACGGGCCCAGCGGCTGGTACTCCCAGGCCTGGATGTCGCGCGCCGACCAGTCGTTCAGCAGGACGTAGCCGAAGATGTGGTCATCGGCCTCCTGCACGGTGATCGGCCCGTCGGACGGGGTGCCGACGATGGCGCCCATTTCCAGCTCGATGTCGAAACGGCGGCTGGGCAGAAAGGCGGGGCGGTCATGGTCGGGCGATTTCAGCTGCCCCCAGGGGCGGCGGATATCGGTGCCCGAGACCACCACGGACGAGGCGCGGCCGTTGTAGCCGATGGGAATGTGCAGCCAGTTGGGCGGCAGCGCGTTTTCCGGGCCGCGGAACATGGTACCCACGTTCTGGGCATGGTGCCGGCCGGCGTAGAAGTCGGTGTATTCGCTGACCGCGAACGGCATGTGCAGTTCCGCGTCCTCCATCGGCACCAGCAGCGGCTCCACCCTGGCGCGCTCGGCGGCGTCTTCGGCCAGCAGCGCGATCAGGCGGTCGCGCAGGGCGGCCCAGACGGCGGGGCCTTCCTCCATCAGTTCGTTCCAGAACGGCACGTCGAACAGGGGCACGTCGCTCAGGGCGATGATCCCCTCGGCCTCGGCCGCCGTGACATCCAGGATCATGTCGCCGATGGCCACGCCGCAATGCGGCTCCGTGCCTTCGGTCGAAAAGACGCCGTAGGGCAGGTTGTTCAGCGGAAACGGGTGGTTGGCGTCATTGGCCGAAGCCACCCAGGATTTCATCAAGGGCATGTCAGTTCCTTTTTCGCTGCGGCGGCAAACCCGCCGACGTCATTTCTTGCCGGGGGTTCCGTCGAACTTCTTCTCGAGCGTCGTCCAGCAATCGATGTAGTCGTCCTGCAGCGGCGCCTCCTTGGCGGCGAATTCGGTCAGGTGCTGCGGGAAGCGGGTTTCGAACATGAAGGACATGGTGTTGTCCAGCTTGTCCGGCCCCAGATTGGCGTTCGACGCCTTTTCAAAGGCTTCCTTGTCCGGCCCGTGCGGCAGCATCATGTTGTGCAGGCTCATGCCGCCGGGCACGAAGCCCTGCGGCTTGGCGTCGTACTGGCCATAGATGTTGCCCATCAGTTCCGACATGATGTTCTTGTGGTACCAGGGCGGGCGGAACGTGTCCTCCATCACCATCCAGCGTTCGCGGAACAGGACGAAATCGATATTGGCCGTGCCCGGCACGCCCGAGGGCGCGGTCAGCACGGTGAAGATCGACGGATCGGGGTGGTCGAACAGGATGGCGCCGATGGGACAGTAGTTGCGCAGGTCGTATTTGTAGGGCGCGTAGTTGCCGTGCCAGGCCACCACGTCCAGCGGCGATTGGCCGATCTGGCTCCGGTGGAACTGGCCGCACCATTTGACGGTGATGGTCGAGGGCACCTCGCGGTCCTCGAAGGCGGCCACCGGTGCCTTGAAGTCGCGCGGGTTGGCCATGCAGTTGGCGCCGATCGGGCCGCGGCCCGGCAGCTCGAATTTCTGACCGTAGTTTTCGCAGACGAATCCGCGGGCCGGGCCGTCCAGCACTTCGACGCGATAGACCAGACCGCGCGGGATGATGGCGATTTCCTTGGGCTCCAGGTCGATGATGCCCAGTTCGGTCGCGAATCGCAGGCGGCCTTCCTGCGGGACGACCAGCAATTCGGAATCGGCCGAATAGAAATAGTCGTCCACCATCGATTCGGTGACCAGGTAGATGTGGCTGGCCATGCCCACCTGGGTGTTCACATCGCCGGCCGTGGTCATGGTGCGCATGCCGGTCAGCCAGGTCAGCCCCGCATCCGAATGCGGCACCGGATCCCAGCGATACTGGCCCAGGCTGATCACGTCCTCGACGATGTGCGGGGCCGACTTCCAATAGGGCAGGTCGAGTTTTTCGTAGCGGTGCGAATGCTTGACCGATGGCCGGATGCGATAGCACCAGGTGCGTTCGGGCGGGTTGGCGGTAAAGGCGGTGCCGCTCAGCTGTTCACCATATAGTCCATAGTTGCATTTCTGCGGGCTGTTCATGCCCTGCGGCAGGGCGCCCGACAGCGCCTCGGTTTCGAAGTCGTTGCCGAAGCCGGGCATATATCCTTCGTGCGTGCCCACAGGCGTGCTGGCCTGGGTCAGTTTGTGCGGGTCAGTCGGACGATTCATGGCGCGTTCCTCCGTTTGCTGCTTGTCGGATAATAGTTGATTTTGTAACTAACAAGCATGGCGAACGAGAAATCCGACAAAAAAGATGACTTCGACCTGCGAAATTTCCTGCCGTTCCTTCTGAACCAGGCGGCCGAGGAGAGTTCGCTGGACTTCCAGCGCGTCTACAAGAGCCGCTATGGGATGCTGCGCACCGAATGGCGGGTGCTGTTTCACTTGGGGATTCACGGCGAAATGACCGCCAAGGAGATCGGCGAACGGGCCAAGATCCACAAGACCAAGGTCAGCCGTGCGGTGCACAAGCTGGCGCAGCGCCGCTACCTCACCCGCACCCGCGACGACAGGGACCGCCGGGTGGAGCGGCTGACGCTCACCTCGGGCGGACGGGCGGTCTACCGCGAATTGCGGGGCATCGCCGAGGCGTACGACGCCAGGCTGGCCGCGAATTTCACCCGGGGCGAGGCGGCCCTGCTGCGGATGATGCTGCGCCGCCTTGCGGGTATGGAATAGCGCACTGGAAATTCCCGCTGTGCGTCCCCAAGTCGAGGACAATGCGAACGGAGCCTGCGATGACCACGACGACAGCCACCCAATCCCGCGCCGACACGCTGATCGGTTGGCTGGTCGAACGTGGGCTGGAAGGGGCCGAGCAGTCAGAGATCCTGGAAGGCTATTGCACCAGGCTGATCGAGGCGGGCGTGCCGCTGATGCGCTTTCACGCCGCCCAGAGCGCCTATCACCCGACCTATGGCGGGACCGGCTTTAGCTGGTATCGCGACGCCGGCGGAACCACCGAAAACTATGAGCACAGCGAAGAGCCGCCGGAACGCTGGGTGAACAGCCCGCTCTACGAGCTTCTCAGAACCGGCGTCGGGGAGTTGCGCGAGCGGCTGGTGGATCAGAACACGCCCAGCCGGTTTCCGTTTCTCAACGAGCTGCATCAGAAGGGCGCGACCGACTATCTCGCGACCGGTCTCGTGCTGCAAAAGGTCGATCCCGGCCAGCCGATCGATTTCGAGCAGATTCCCGAAGGCGTTCTCATGTCCTGGACGACGGACCATGCCCGGGGTTTCGCCGAGTCGGATCTGGAGGTCATCCGCTACGCCCTGCCGCATCTCGGCCTGGCCCTGAAATCCGCGTCGAACCGGAAGATGGCGCAGGATCTGCTGCGGGTGTATCTGGGCCGGGACGCGGGCCAGCGGGTGATGTCGGGGGAAATCCGACGCGGGTCGCTCCAACAGATCGACGCGGTGATCTGGAACTTCGATCTCGAGGGCTTCACCGGGCTGGCCGAACGGCTGCCGGGGCCAGAGATCATCGCGATGCTGAACGACTATCTGGCTGTGGCCGTGGACGTGGTGCAGGACACCGGCGGCAATATTCTCAAGTTCATGGGCGACGGCCTGATGGCGATGTTCGATGTGGGTGAGATCGACGCCGACGCCCGCGCCGCGCTGCAGGCCGTCGCGGTGCTGGAAACGCGCATGTCCGAAAAGAGCGCGGAACGCCAAGCCGCGGGTTTGCCGGTGGCCAACTTCACGCTCGCCCTGCATGCGGGCGAAATCCTCTATGGCAATATCGGGGCCGAGAACCGGCTGGACTTCACCGTGATCGGACCGGCCGTCAACCAGACCGCGCGCATCGCCGGGATGCACCGCGCCCTGGATCAGCGGATACTCGTGTCCGACGAGGTTGCGCGCGCCGCGGGCGACGACCGGCACGATCTGGTCTCGCTGGGCCGCTACATGCTGCGCGGGGTTCCGGAACCGAAGGAGCTGTTCACCCTCTATCGGGCGCCGTCCTAGAAATCGACCTCGACGCCCGGCAGGTTCAACTCGCGCATCATGTCGCGCAATTCCTGCCGCGCCGCGATGTTCGAGATGTTGAGCTGCTTCACTCCGATATCCTTGAGATCCAGCAGCGTCAGACCGCGCGGAAACAGCTCGCGAAAGATCACCCGCTCGGAAAAGCCCGAGGCGACGCGGAACCCGATCCGTTTCGACAGCATCTCGATGGCGCGCTGCATCTTTTCCTTGTTGACCATGCGCTGGGTGCCGACCCGGTTGCGCACCACCACCCAGTCGATGGGTTTCAGCCCGGCCTGCGCCCGCAATTGCCGGGCGTTCCAGACCATCTCGGAATAGACCGACGGCCCGAGGATCTTTTCGCCCTTGGAATCGATCCGGGCCAGCAGATCGAAATCGATGAAACTGTCGTTCAGCGGCGTGATCAGAGTGTCGGCCAGCGAATGCGCCACCTGGCTCAGCCGTGTGTGCGAGCCGGGACAGTCGATCAGGATGAAGTCGCTGTCGGATTCCAGCTTCGACACCGCGGCGGACAGGCGGTGGTCATAGATGTTCTCGCCCGGCTTCAAAGAGGACGGGTCGATCTCGGGCAGGTCGTGATGGTCCGGGCCGGGCAGGGTGAGATGCGTGCCGTTCAGGTAGTTCCGGCGGTTCTCGAAATACCGCCCGAGGCTGCGCTGGCGCAGGTCCAGATCCAGGGTCGTGACCGAATGTCCGAGCCGCGCCAGCGCCGTGGCCACATGCATCGACACGGTCGATTTGCCCGCGCCGCCCTTTTCGTTCCCCACCACGATGATATGCGCCATACCTGCAGTCCCTGAGTCCCGCGCCATTGTTCGCGCGTTGTTGGTGAACACTATATGTTGTGTATCAGGGGAAGGGAAGCGGTGTCACCTGTTCAATTGATCCGGCCCGCTGCCGATCGGCCGGGAAAACCGGGCCGGACAGGCCGGTCCGGGCATCGTATCCACGCGCTGGGCGGGGATGCGCAAGCGGCGGAAAATGTTTGCGATCAGCGCCATGCCGGGTACAGTCCCGAAATCATGGCGTCTGACAGAAGGGTATTTCGATCATGGCAGGAAAATTTGAGCTTTATACCGACAAGGCCGGCGAGTACCGGTTCCGCCTCAAGGCGGCCAACGGGCAGATCATTCTGGCCAGCGAGGGCTACAAGCAGCGCGCCAGCGCCGAGAACGGAATCGAGTCGGTGCGCAAGAACGCGCCCGAGGATGCGCGCTATGAGCGCAAGGACACGTCCAGCGGCAAGCCGATGTTCAATCTCAAGGCGACCAACGGCCAGGTCATCGGCACCAGCGAGGCCTATGAAAGCACTTCGGCGCGCGAGAACGGGATCGAATCCGTCAAGAAGAACGCGCCCGACGCGAAGCTGGAAGATCTGACCTGACCGCACCGAAGGGTCCGAACGAAAAAGGCCGCCCCGGTTCGGGCGGCCTTGTCCATGGTACATGATGTGGGGATCAGAACCCCAGACCTTCGTATTTCTTCTTGAACTTCGACACGCGGCCGCCGGTATCCATCAGGCGGGCGCCGCCGCCCGTCCAGGCCGGATGCGACGAGGGGTCGATTTCCAGCGCCAGGGTCTCGCCCTCGCTGCCCCAGGTGGATTTCATCTGAACCACGGTGCCGTCGGTCAGCTTGACGTCGATCAGGTGGTAGTCGGGATGGATGTCTTTTTTCATGAGCCCGCTCCTTAAGCCTCGGCCTCGGCCTTGGGCTTGTAATTGGTGACTTCGGCGATCCGGGCCGACTTGCCGCGGCGCGAACGCAGATAGTACAGTTTGGCGCGGCGGACCTTGCCGCGGCGGACGACCGTGATGCTCTCGATGTTGGTCGAGTAGAGCGGGAACACGCGTTCCACACCTTCGCCGAACGAAATCTTGCGGACGGTGAACGAACCGGCAATGCCGTTGCCGTTCTTGCGGGCGATGCAGACGCCCTCATAGTTCTGCACGCGGGTACGCGAGCCTTCGGTCACCTTGTAGCCGACGCGCACGGTGTCGCCGGGTTTGAAGTCGGGGATGTCCTTCCCCAGGGCGGCAATCTGTTCCGCCTCAAGCTGTGCGATCAGATCCATCGCAGTTACTCCTGTCTGCTCGTGGTTGGTCCACGAAGTTGCGCACGGCCTGAGAGCTCTTGGTCTCCATCGGGTTCCGCAGGTGCAGCCCGCCAGAGGTCAGGTCGAATGTTCCTTCGGTTCAGCCGTCCCGCGCCGCGCCGGTGGCCGAAGAAAGCCGGGCGCATGACCGCGAAACAAACCAAAACACCGGACATCGCGCCAGGCGATTCCGGATTGCGGTCGTTTAGGGCAGATGCCGGCCGGGATCAAGCCCCGAATGCGCGAAGCTCTCGGGCCTCAGGGCCGCCCGGACGACCGGCAAGAACCGGCTGTTTCAAATTTGCCACGTTGTCTTTGGGTCTCCAGGCCTTAAGCCTGTGCATGAGGCAGTTGACGACAAGGCATTTGAGGTGGAGCAGGTCATGCGCCGAGTGATGACGCTGATTTTGGCCGTTGCGGTTCTGACATCCTGCGGGCGGCGCGCGCCCGACCCCGACACCGCGGCGCAACCCGACTATGTGGCGGCCGCGGCGACGCTCGTGACCTATCCCAAATTCGGGGATGCCGATCCGCACGAATGGAAAGGGCGCGGGCCGCGGTCCTATCCGATCCACGGTCTCGACGTGTCCCGCTGGCAGAGCGACATCGACTGGCCGACCGCCAAGGCGGCCGGAATCAATTTCGTCTTCATCAAGGCCACCGAGGGCGGCGACCTGGCCGATCCGATGTTCGAAAACCACCGGCGCGGCGCGCAGGCGGCGGGTGTGCCCTGGGGCGCCTACCACTTCTACTATTTCTGCCGTCCGGCAGAGGAACAGGCCCGCTGGTTCATCCGCCACGTGCCGCGCGGCGCGGACCTGCCCCATGTGCTGGACATGGAATGGAACCACAAGTCCCGAACCTGCCCGCTACGCCCCGACGGCGCGACGGTCCGGGCCGAGGCCAGGCGGTTCCTCAACATCCTCGAAGCGCATTACGGGCGGCGGCCCATCATCTACACGACCGTAGATTTCTACCGCGACACCGGCATCGGACGCCTGCGCGGCACCGAGTTCTGGTTGCGGTCGGTGGCGGGCCATCCCCGGCAGGTCTATCCGGGGGCATTCTGGCGGTTCTGGCAGTATACCGGCACCGGCTTGGTGCCGGGCGTTCAGGGCGAGGTCGATATCAACGTCTTTCACGACTCGCCGGAAATTTGGCTGCGGTGGAAGTCCGGGGCGATCCGGTGAACCGGTTCTCAACCTGACCGTTTTCGCGAAGGCGTCTCACGTCCGCGATGGCTTCTCCCGCCGCCGATACGCCTCCCACAGGTCCGGGCGGCGCTCCCTGGTGGTCTCCTCGGCCATCCGGTGCCGCCATTCCGCCACCTTGCCGTGATGGCCGGACATCAGGACGTCGGGGATCGCACGGCCCTTCCATTCGGCGGGCCGGGTATAGTGCGGATGCTCCAGCAGGCCCGAGGCAAAGCTTTCCTCCTCGGTCGAAGCCTGGTTTCCCAGAACGCCCGGGATCAGGCGCACGGTGGCGTCGATCAGGGCCTGCGCCGCGATCTCGCCGCCGGTCATCACGAAATCGCCCAGGCTGACCTCCTGCACGCCGTAATGTTCCAGAACCCGTTCATCGACCCCCTCGAACCGGCCGCAGATCAGGGTGACGCCGTCGCAGCGCGCCAGCGTCTGCATCAGCGGCTGATCCATCCGCCGCCCGCGCGGGCTGAGATAGATCAGCGGCCAATGGCCCTGAACGCCCTCCATCGCGTGTTCGATGGCCGCGCCCAGCACGTCCGGCCGCAGCACCATCCCCGCGCCACCGCCCGCCGGCGTGTCGTCCACATTGCGGTGCTTGCCGATGCCAAAGGCCCGCAGGTCGATCGTCTCCAACTGCCACAGCCCCTCCTGCAGGGCCTTGCCGGTCAGGCTCTCGCCCAGAACGCCGGGAAAGGCGGTCGGGAACAGCGTGATGATCCTGGCCTTCCAGACCCCGTGCAGATCCGGTGTCGCGGTCATCAATTCGCGCGGCTTCGCGGTGGGGCGGATGGCCTTGCGGCCGTAGGAACGGGGCGGGGCGTCGGTCATGGCTCAGAACAACCCCTCGGGCGGATCGGCGACGATGCGGCCCGCCTCGAGATCCACGGTCGGTACGGCGGCCTGCGTGAAGGGCAGCAAAACGGTGCTCTTCATCCCCGGCCCGTGGATTTCCAGCAGGTCCGACGCGCCGTGATTGTGCACCGCCTTGACCCGGCCCAGCACCGCGCCGCCGGTGTCATAGACCTCCAGCCCGATCAGATCGGCGTGATAGAACTCGTCATCCGGCAACGACGGCAGTTGATCGCGCCGCGCATACAGGCGCAGACCCTTGATCGCGTCGGCCTGTTCCTTGGTCTCGATTCCGCCCAGCCTCGCGGCGAAGCCGTTCTTGATCGGCCGGGTCAGGACCAGCGGATAGCGTTCCCGCCCGGCCTCGTCTGTCAGCGGCGAATAGTTCGCGATGTCCTCGGGTGTGGCGCAGAAGCTTTTCAGCCGCACCTCGCCGCGCACGCCAAAGGAGCCCGCGACCGAACCGACACAAATCAGATCGCTCATCTTCGCCCTCCCTCGCACAAGTTGGACACGACCCGCCCGCCGGCATCAAGGCACCGGTCCGCATGGGCGTTGCGTTCGTACAGGACGCCGACGACAAAAGCCACCGCCAGAAACAGCACGAAACGGATCAGCCGGAACATCCGCGCCTACCTCGTCTCGACCGTCAGGTGGCCGTCGCGCGACTCCCAGCCGACGGTTTCCAACTCCGGCACGTCCGAGGTTTCCTGCGGCCAGCCCAGACAGAAATAGCCGATCAGGCGCCAGCAGTCCGGAACGCCCAGATCCCGGCACAGCCGTTCAGGGTCGAGGATCGAAACCCAGCCCAGCCCCAGCCCCTCGGCGCGCAGGCTGAGCCAGAAGAGCGTGATCGCCGACACCACCGAATAGCGCCGCATCTCGGGCATGGTGGCGGCACCCAGACCGTGCCCCTTTTTCGTGGCATCGTCGCAAAAGACCGCCAGCTGCACCGGGGCCTCACGCATGCCGGACAGCTTGAGCAGGCTGTACTGCCTTGCCCGCGCGCCGGAATAGCCGCTCAGCGCCTCGGCGTTGGCGGCTTCGAAATTCCCCAGCGCGGCTTGGCGGGCGGCGGCGCTGTCGACGCGGATCACCCGCCAGGGCTCGCTCAGCCCCACCGAGGGGGCCAGGCGAAACGTGTCGAGGCAGCGCGCCAGCACCGCCTCGTCCACGGGATCGGTGCGGAACCGGCGCACGTCGCGCCGGAGCCGCAACAACAGGTCGAACTGCGTGCGGAAGTCGTCGCTGAAGGTCTGATCCTGCACGCGCGCGTCCCGCTTATTCCTCGGCGGCCGCGGTTTCCTCTTCGGCGGGAGCGGCTTCCGCTTCGGTGGCTTCGGCAGCCTTGGCCGCCTTTTCCTCGGCGCGGTCCTGGGCCTTCTTGCCCGGAGTGCCCTTCTTGGGGTTGTTGCGCTCGGCCTTGTCGCGGACGCCGGCGGCCTCCAGCATGCGGGCGATCCGGTCGGTCGGCTGCGCGCCCTGATCCAGCCAGAACTGGATGCGTTCCAGATCCATCTTCACGCGCTCCTCGCTGTCCTTGGGCAGCAGCGGGTTGTAGGTGCCCAGCTTCTCGATGAAACGGCCGTCGCGCGGCATGCGGCTGTCGGCCGCCACGATGCGGTAGAAGGGACGTTTTTTCGAGCCGCCACGGGCCAGACGGATTTTCATTGCCATTGTGTTTCTCCTTTGATGGCGTTGACCGGCATCGGGCCGGTTATTCCTGGTGTTTCTTGTGGTGTCGGATGACTTCCTGAATGATGAAGGTCAGGAAAGCCTTGGCGAAATCGGGGTCCAGGTCGGCCTCTTTCGCCAGGTCTTCGAGCCGTGCGATCTGTTCCGCCTCGCGCGCGGGATCGGACGGGGGAAGGTCGTGTTCGGCCTTGAGCCGGCCGACCGCCTGGGTGTGCTTGAACCGCTCGCCCAGGGTATAGACGAGGATCGCATCGAGGCGGTCGATGCTTTCGCGGTGCTCTTTCAGCAGCTCGGCGGCGCGGGCGACGGGATCAGTCAATGGCCCATCCTTTCGGTTTGAACAGCGGATCGGCATAATGCCCGATCTCCATCTCGATCCCGTGCGCCAGCTGGGTGCCGTTCAGCTGCGCCGGCGTGGGATGGCGATAGACCGCATCGCTGCCGTCGATGGTCGGGGCGTCGTGATCCTTCTTGGCGCCCAGCCGTTCGGCCAGACGGATCGAGTCGAGGTTCTTGGGGTCGATATAGCTGACCGCCGTTTCCCACCCGAGCTTGTCGTAGAAATGGCGCCGCGCCGCATGGGTCGCTTCGAGCGCATAGCCGTGGCCCGCCGCATCCGGCCAGATCACCCAGGCGATCTCGGCCTCGGGCCAGCCCGCCGGTTTCCAGCCGCCGGCCATGCCATAGGTCTTGTCGGTCTGCTTGTCGTGGATCATCCACATGCCAAAGCCGCGGATCTCCCAATGGCCGATCTCGGCGGCATAGAGCATCCACGCCTCATAGGTGTTGAGCGGCCCGCCCATGAACCGCGCGCGGTAGCTGGTGAAGGTGGCCTTGAAGTTCGGATAGTCCTCGGGCTCGGGGCCGCGCAGGATCAGGCGCCTGGTTTCGATGACGGGGATCTTGGTGCCGCTCATGCATAGGCCTCCATTCCGCCATTGACCAGATCGCCGGGGCCGGGGTGCCGCCAGACATGCATGGTGCCGAAGGCCGGGTGCTCGTAGCAATGGTCGAACGCCGCGCCCAGACGCCTTGCAACCGCCTGGCTGGCCGCGTTGTCCGGGTCGATCAGCGAGATCGCCGTGTCCCATCCCAGCACGTAATAGGCGTACGCCCGCGCGGCCAGGGCCGCCTCGGTCGCATAGCCCCTGCCGGTCGCATGGGTCATCAGCGTCCAGCCGATTTCCGGCTCGGGCCAGCCATGCGGGCACCACAGGCCGACATGGCCGACATAGGTGCCGCTGTCCTTTTCCTCGACGCCCCAGAACCCGTATCCGCGCATGACCCAATGCCCCAGCAGCATGGCGATCGACCGCCAGGTTTCGTCCGGCCGCTTGGGGCCGCCGACGAATTTCGACGCCTCCGAGGCGAAGAACTCGGCCTCGGCCTCGAAATCGGCCTCGCAGGGCGCGCGCAGGATCAGGCGCTCGGTTTCGAGAACGGGAATGGCCAGCGTCAGGGTCATGCGCCCGCCCCGCCATGGCGCCAGACATGCTGATCCGGCCCGAAGGCTTTCTCGGCTTGCGCATCGCGGGCCGCGCCCAGCCGCCGCGCCAGCGCATTGGACCGCGCGTTGCCGCTGCTGACATAGCTGACGAACCGCCCCGGCCCAAGCAGCCCGAAACCGAAATCGCGCACCGCGGTGCAGGCTTCGGTCGCATAGCCCTGCATCCGGTGCGCGGCGTCGAACATATAGCCAAGCTCGGGCTCGTGGTCGTCCCATTCCAGCCCCAGCAGGACAAAGCCGACGATCTGCTCATCGGCCTTGCGCGTCACCGTCAACAGCCCGTGGCCATGCAGGAGCCACCCGGCGGTGTAACAGGTAAACTGCGTCCAGGCCTCCTGCTCGGTGTCGCCGAAGCTGTCGCGGCACACCGCGGTCCAGGCCGGCAGGTCGTCCAGGCTGGGCGCGCGCAGGAGCAGCCGCGCGGTCTCGAAGACCGGCAGCGCCGCACGATACCGGGCCGCCGCCATCGCCGCCTTGCCGGACGGGGGCTGGGTGCAGCGCGCCCGCGTCACTTCTTCTTTCCGAATCCGCTGAGGCCCGGCGGCAGGCCCGCGCCGCCGCCCAGGCCGGGCAGGCCGCCGCGCCCGCCCATCGCCTTGGCGGCCGCCTCCAGCGCCTTGGGGTCCATGCCCGCGGCCATGTCCTCGGGGCTGGGCGCGCCCTTGCCGAACATGCCCTTCATGGCCTGTTTCAGCATCTTGCCTTTGCCCATCTTGCCCATCTTCTTCATCATGTCCGACATCTGCCGGTGCATCTTGAGCAGCTTGTTGACGTCGCTGACCTCCATGCCCGAACCGGCCGCGATGCGTTTCTTGCGGCTGGCCTGCAGCAGCGCCGGATTGGCGCGTTCCTTCTTGGTCATCGACTGGATCATGGCGATCTGCTGGCGCAGGATCCTGTCGTCCAGCCCGGCCTGATCCATCTGCTTGGCCATCTTGCCCATGCCCGGCATCATGCCCATCATGCCCTGCATGCCGCCCATCTGGATCATCTGTTCCAGCTGCATCTTCAGGTCGTTCATGTTGAACTGACCCTTCATCATGCGCTTCATCATGCGCTCGGCCTGTTCGGCCTCGATGGTCTCCTGCGCCTTTTCCACCAGCGCCACGATGTCGCCCATGCCCAGGATCCGGCCGGCGATGCGGTCGGGCTCGAAGGTCTCCAGCGCATCCATCTTCTCGCCCAGACCGACGAAGCGGATGGGCTTGCCGGTCACTGCGCGCATCGACAGCGCCGCGCCGCCGCGGCCGTCACCGTCCATCCGGGTCAGGACCACGCCCGAGATGCCGACCTTGGCGTCGAACTCCTCGGCCACCTCGACGGCGACCTGGCCGGTCAGGCCGTCGACCACCAGCAGGGTCTCGCGCGGGTCCACCACGTTGCGGACCTGCTCGACCTCGTCCATCAGCACCTCGTCGATATGCAGACGGCCGGCGGTGTCGAGCATGTAGACGTCATAGCCACCCAGCGTCGCCTGCTGCTTGGCGCGCCTGGCGATGTCCACCGGCTTCTGCCCCGGAACGATCGGCAGGGTGTCCACCCCGATCTGGGCGCCCAGCACCGCCAGCTGATCCATCGCCGCCGGGCGGTAGACGTCCAGCGAGGCCATGAGAACCTTCTTGCCCTCTTTCTCTTTCAGGCGCTTGGCCAGCTTGCCGGTGGTGGTGGTCTTGCCCGAGCCCTGCAGACCGACCATCAGGATCGGCGCCGGCGGATTGTCGATCTTGAGCTTGCCGGGGTCGTCCTCGCCGCGCAGCACATCGACCAGCGCGTCATGCACGATCTTGACGACCTGCTGGCCGGGGGTGACCGACTTGGTCACGGCCTGACCGGTGGCCTGGTCCTGGACCTTCCTGACGAATTCCCGCGCCACCGGCAGCGACACGTCCGCCTCCAGCAGGGCGACGCGCACCTCGCGCAGGGCGGTTTTCACGTCCTCTTCGCTGAGCGCGCCCTGCTTGGTCAGACGGTCGAAGACACCCGAGAGGCGTTCGGACAGATTTTCAAACATGGCCCTCTTGGCTCCTTCGCCGGTTTCACGTTGCCGCCCCATAGGTAGGGACGATCGGATCAATGCACAAACGCCCCCACGGGCGCAACGCGCTGGTGGGGGGCGATCCCTGACGATTCAAGGGACCGGAAGGTTTGACGCTTCCGGATGTTGGGACGGGGCTTTAGGCGGATTGCGCACCGGAGTCAACCTTGCGCTCCGACCGGCTTGCATCGCGCGGCCGACTTGGTCATGACAGCTGCGTCAGACCGGAGAGAACCATGGACGCATCATCGGCCCATCAGGACAGCCTGCCAATCAGTTCCGACGCGCTGCTGGCGCAGCTGGACGCCTGGGGGCTGGCCTATCGCCTGCACGAACACGCACCCCTGCGCACGGTGGAGGAGGCCAAGGCGGTCGAGCACCGGTTCATGGTACCGGGTGAAAACGCCCTGCGGATCAAGAACCTCTACCTGCGCGACAAGAAAAAGCGCAACTATCTGGTGACGCTGGAGCAGAACCGCGAAATCGACCTCAAGGCGCTGGGGGCCGAGCTGGGCGCGGGCACCCTGTCCTTCGGATCGCCCGACCGGCTGATGCAGACCCTGGGCATCCGTCCGGGCGCGGTCAGTCCGCTGGCGATGGTCAACGGCGTTCAGCACGGCGTGCGGTTCTTCCTGGACGCGGCCGCGCAGCGGGCCGAGGTCATCTACATGCACCCGCTGGTCAACGACCGGACCGTGGCGATGCCGCGCGACGACGTGCTGGCGTTCTTCGACCGGATCGGGTGCGAGGTGGCCTGGCTGCCGTGACCGGACGCGCCTTGCGGCGCGTGCCTCCGGCGGGAGTGTTTTCGGCAAGATGAAGCCGCGGGCCCGGTCAGTCGCCGGCCAGCGCATGACTGAGGGCGGCGGCGACATGGGCGGCGGAGGGGTTGACGAACAGATGTCCCGCGGCCTCGAAAACCGGGTCGTCCAGATGCTCGGGGAAGGCCAGCGGCAGTTCGGTACAGGCCAGCAGGATGGCGGTTCCGGGGCTGGCAAGCCGGTCGCAAAACGCCAGCAGCCGGGCGCGCGCATTGCCTGACGCGCCGCCGTAGAACTCCCGGTCGATCATCGCCTGCATCTCGGCGATGTCGTCCTCGGGCAGGCGGTCATTGGCCGTGACCCCCTCGCCGGCCAGGTGCTCGGCATAGTTTTGGGCCTGCATGGTGACGGTCGTGCCCAGAACCAGCGCCCGTTCGGCCCCGGTCGCCGCCGTCGCGGCGGCGGTCGCGTCGAAGATGCTGAGGATCGGCATGGCGACTCCGCGCCGGATCGCGCGCAGCCGCGCATGCGGCGTGTTCGAGGCGATGATCGCGAAATCGCATCCCGCCCGCTCCAGCACCAGCAGCGCGTCGCGGAACACGGCGTCGAACGCGGCCCAGCTGCCCTCGTCACCGGCCACGCCGCGCAGCGCGCGGGTCTTGGCCTGAGTCACGCTTTCGATCGTCATCGGCGGCACGGGAAGCGGTGCCCCGTGGCCCTGCGCCGCGAAATGCCGGCTCGCGCCCTGGGCGATCGCCCGGTAATAGTCCACGGTCGAGGCCCAGCCGACACCGCCGAGAATTCCGATCTTCTTCATGGGATGCGTCCAATCTGCCGCTGTGCATCGGCGCGCAGATTGGACGTTTTCCCGCCGTTTTGCCAGTGCCGATCAGGCCGCGAGGTTCGACACCGCGTCCCGGGCATTGGCCAGCGCCGCCTCGGGGTCGAGCGCCATGCGGTCGGCCGCGATCACCTCGACATCGGTGATGCCGATGAACCCCAGCACATGGCGGGCATAGCCGGTGGCAAAGTCGATCTCGGACTCGACCGCGGTGCCGCCCGAGGCGATGGCGAGAATGGCGCGCTTGCCTTCCAGCAGGCCCCTGGGCCCGGCTTCGGAATAGGCAAAGGTCAGCCCAGCCCGCGCCACCAGGTCGATCCAGGCCTTGAACGCCGCCGGCACCGAGAAATTGTAGATGGGCAGGCCGATCACGATGGTTTCGGCCTCCTGCAGCTCGTGCACCAGCTCGTCCGACAGCGCCAGCAGATCGCGCTGATCGGCATCGCGCTGATCGGCCGGGGTGAAGTTGGCGTTGATCCAGTCCTCGGTCAGCAGCGGCAGCGGGGTCGCAAGGTCGCGGCGGATGATCCGCCCGGCGCCCAGATGGCGCACGATCCGCTCGGACAGGTCGCGGGTGGCCGAGCCGATGCGGCGGGCCGAGGCATCGATGTGAAGGATGGCCTTGGTCATTGTTCTGGTCCCCTGATCGGAAGAATTCCGTCGATGCGCCGAATATGAGTATTGCGTGAGCGAACAAAACTCGGATATATCAACAGCGATTGTTGGAATTTGCACATCAGAGCCTGCCATGGACAATTGGGATGAAGTGAGAACCGCCTATCACGTGGCGCGCATGGGCACCGTCAGCGGCGCCGCCGACGTTCTGGGCGTGCACCACGCCACCGTCATCCGCCATATCGACGCGATCGAGGCGCGGCTTGGGGTCAAGCTGTTCCAGCGCCACGCGCGCGGCTACACCCCGACCGAGGCGGGCGAAGACCTGCTGCGGGTGGCGCAGGCGACCGAGGATCAGTTCAACCAATTGGTCGGGCGGATGAAGGGGCGCGGCGACGACGTGTCGGGCGAGCTGGTGGTGACGTCGCTGGCCTCGCTGGCGCCGCTGATCGTGCCGGTTCTGGCCGAGTTCCAGGCTCTGCATGACGGGTTGATCGTGCGCTATCTGACCGGCGACCGGCTGTTCCGACTGGAATATGGCGAAGCGCATGTGGCGATCCGGGCCGGATCGGCGCCGGATCAGCCCGACAACGTGGTTCAGCCCTTCGTCGCGCAGGAGATCGGGCTTTATGCCAGCAGGGACTACGTGGCCCGGCACGGCAAACCGGCGGGAGTCGAGGATTTCCCGCAGCATTTCTTCGTCGGCAATGACGACGAGAACAGCCGCGCGCCGTTTTCCCGCTGGCTGCGGGCCAATGCGCCCGCCGAGGCGATCACCTTCCGCTGCACCAACAACTTCACCATGCGCGAGGCGGTGCTGGCCGGGGCCGGCATCGGCTTCATGGCCCGCTGGGAGGCCGCGCGCTGTCCGGAACTCGAGGAAGTCATGGAGCCGTTGCCCGAATGGTCCGGCAATCTGTGGCTGGTGACGCATGTCGATCTGCACCGCACGACCAAGGTGCAGGCGTTCCTGAAATTCCTCAAGGACCGCGCCAAGGGCTGGGCCACATGAGCCCCGAGGCGCGCGGCCATCTGGCCATGCTCGCCTTTTCGGCCTTGGTGGCGGGGAGTTTCTCGCTGGGCTCGATGATCGCCAACGAGATCGCGCCCGCCGCCCTGAACGCGGCGCGCTTCGCCATCGCGGCCGTCGTCATCGGCATCTGCGCCCTCGTCACCACCGGCCTGCCGCGCAGCGCCCTGCAGGCGCCCTGGCGGTATTTCGTGCTGGGCGGGCTGTTCGCCACCTATTTCGTCCTGATGTTCGAGGGCCTCAAGACCGCGCCGCCCGTCAGCGCGGCGGCGGTCTTTACCCTGACGCCGGTCATGTCGGCGATCGCCGGCTGGATCCTGCTGCGGCAGGTGACGACCGCCCACATGGCGACGGCCCTGCTGATCGGCGCCGTCGGCGCGCTCTGGGTGATCTTCCGCGCCGACTGGGAGGCCTTTCACGCCTTCGAGATCGGACAGGGCGAGATCATCTATTTCTGGGGCTGCATGGCGCACGCCATCTACACGCCCATGGTGCGCAGGCTGAACCGGGGCGAACCGGCGGTGGTGTTCACCTTCGGGATGCTGCTGGCCGGCTGCGCGATCCTGACGGTCTTTGGCTGGTCCGACCTGATCGCGACGGACTGGATGAACTTGCCTCCGATCGTGTGGATCGGATTGCTCTACGTGGCGATCTGCGCCAGCGCGATCACCTTTGTCCTGCTGCAATACGCGACTCTGCGCCTGCCGTCGGCCAAGGTGATGGCCTATACCTATCTCACGCCCAGCTGGGTGATCCTGTGGGAGATCGCGCTGCGCCGAGACTTTCCGACGCCGCTGGTGCTGATCGGCGTGGCGTTCACGGTCCTGGCGCTGGTCCTGCTGCTCAAGGGCGAAGCCCCGGCTCCGGCAAAAACACGCCGCGTCCGGGATTAGCGATTGCGTTTCGTGCCGCGTGTGGCACCGTTGCCCCGGATCAAACAAAGGAACCGGGATGGGGGATCGCGCATGAAGCTGGTCTATTTCGCACTTGCCGCAGGCGCATTGGCCGCGTGCACCACTGGCAGGTCCGGCGAACCCGATTACACGGCTCTGCAGGACAGCTGCGAGGCTCTGGTCGCGGCCGAGACCGGCATCCAGCCCGCCGACGTCAACGCGGTGGCCACGTCCTCGGACCCGACCGGCACGATCACCACCGTCAACGTGGCCGGCGCCGCGGCGCCGTGGTTGTGCCGCGCCGACGCGACGGGGGAAATCGTGGGCGTGGAATTCAGCCAGGAGGGCTGACCCCTAGTCCGGCGTCCTAGACGGGGCGTCCAGCTCGGTTTCCAGGAACCGCTCGAACGCCTCCAGGTTCACCGGCTCGAACTGCCCGAACCCCTGCATCCAGACCGAGACTTCGCGCATCGCTTCCGGCTCCAGCTTGCACCATTTCACGCGGCCGCGCTTTTCCTGGCTGATCAGCCCGGCGCGGGTCAGGATCACCAGGTGTTTCGAGATCGCCGCAAGCGACATCTCGAACGGTTCGGCCACATCGGTCACGGCCATGTCGTCCTCCAGCAGCATCGCCAGGATGGCGCGCCGGGTGGGATCGGCAAGGGCCGCGAAAATGGTGTCGAGATCGCCGGACATGGACCGGCAGAACCACAAGGGCGCGCAATCGTCAACCATTTGGTTGAATATGCCGACTCCGCGAGTTTGGCGCTAACGGCGTCTTGAGGTGGTTGCGCGCGCTGGATGGTCTGGAGAATTTATGCAACAAATACAAATGTTTAGATCGGCCAATCGGTCGCAATCTGCACCGTTGACTCTGCGCCCGTCGCCCCTTAGCACCATGCCCAACACTGCGCGAGGACCACGCCCTTGACCGATGACGACCAAAAGCAGCGCCTGTCGCAGCTGGAGGCCCGGATCGAAGCGGCGAAAAAGGCCAAACAGCCCCAGCCCCGCGCGGATGCCGACATATCCGGGGGCGAACTGGCCTGGCGGATGGTCATCGAAATGGTTTCCGGTCTGGGGATCGGATTTGGCATCGGATACGGGCTGGACAGCCTGTTCGGGACGATCCCGATCTTTCTGGTGCTGTTCACATTGCTGGGCCTCGTCGCGGGCGTGAAGGTCATGCTCCGCAGCGCGAAAGAGGTGCAGGAGAAACAAACGGCGGCCAGGGATCCGGCCGAACGAGACGAGAGGGACTGAACGTGGCAACCGAGACCACCGCAGCAGAGGGCAGCAGCCTGGTGTTCCACCCAATGGACCAGTTCATCGTCAAGCCGCTCTTTGGCGGCGAGATCGCCTGGTACACGCCCACCAACGTCACCCTGTGGATGTTCTTTGCCGTGCTGGCCATCATCGGCCTGCTTGTGCTCAGCACCTCGCGGCGGGCCATCGTGCCGACCCGGATGCAGTCGATCGCCGAACTGGCCTATGGGTTCATCTACAAGATGCTCGAAGACATCTGCGGCAAGGAAGGCGTCAAGTTCTTCCCCTATGTCATGACGCTGTTCATGTTCATCGTCACCGCGAACTTCCTGGGCATGATCCCGGCATCCTTCACCACGACCTCGCATTTCGCCGTGACCATCCCGCTGGCGCTGGCCGTGTTCCTGACCGTCACCGTTCTGGGCTTCGTCAAGAACGGCGCGGGCTTTCTCAGCCTGTTCTGGGTGTCCAGCGCCCCGCTGGCGCTGCGCCCGATCCTGGCGATCATCGAGCTGATATCGTATTTCGTGCGCCCGGTCAGCCACTCCATTCGTCTTGCCGGCAACGTCATGGCGGGCCACGCCGTGATCAAGGTGTTCGCGGGCTTCGCCGCGGTTGCCGTGATCTCGCCCGTGTCCGTTCTGGCGATCACCGCAATGTACGGCCTCGAAGTCCTCGTGTCATTCATCCAGGCCTACGTTTTCACCATTCTGACCTGTGTCTATCTCAAGGACGCCCTGCATCCGCATCACTGATCGGGTCCGGCACCCGGCACAGGAACGATAACCCAACATCGAAACTTCCAAATCGTAAGGAGACATCATCATGGAAGGCGATCTCGCACATATCGGCGCAGGCCTGGCAGCAATCGGCTCGGGCGCAGCCGCCATCGGGGTGGGCAACGTGGCCGGCAACTTCCTGGCCGGCGCCCTGCGCAACCCGTCTGCCGCCGCGTCGCAGACCGCGACCCTGTTCATCGGTATCGCATTCGCAGAAGCCCTGGGGATCTTCGCATTCCTGGTCTCGCTGCTGCTGATGTTCGCCGTCTGATCTGCGGAACCTGATCCTTACGCGCGGGTGGGTCCAGGCCATAGCGGCCCACCCGTTGTAAAGACAACGTTCCGACGGAGGACAACATGGCGACAGAACCCCTTGCCAAAGAAGTAGCTGGCACCTGCGTCGACGCCTATGGCTCGGCCATCGGGATGCCGCAGCTCTGCTTCGACTGGTTCCCGAACCAGATCTTCTGGCTCGTTGTAACGCTGATCGTCGTCTTTCTGATCCTGTCGCGTGTGGCATTGCCACGCATCGCGGCGATCCTGGCCGAACGGCAGGGCACCATCACCAACGACCTCGCCGCGGCCGAAGACCTCAAGGCTAAGGCGGCCGAGGCCGAGGAAGCCTACAACAAGGCGCTGGCCGATGCCCGTGCCGAAGCGCAGCGGATCGCGGCCGAAACACGCGCCGAAATCCAGGCCGAGCTGGATGACGCCATCGCCAAGGCGGATGCGGAAATCGCGGCCAAGGCCGCGGAGTCGGAAAAGGCCATCGCCGAAATCCGTGCCGGTGCGCTGGAAAGCATTCAACTGGTTGCCAAGGACACGGCGGCCGAACTCGTCACCGTTCTGGGTGGACAGGCCGACGCCGACACCATCTCCGGTGCGGTCGATGCCCGGATGAAGGGATAAGCGACATGCGCAACATACTCGCCCTCGTCCTCACCGTCGGCGCCGCCAGCCCGGCCTTCGCCGCCAGCGGCCCGTTCTTCTCGCTCGGTAACACCGACTTCGTCGTGTTGCTCGGCTTCATCGTGTTCCTGGCGGTGCTGTTCTACTTCAAGGTGCCGTCTATGATCGGCGGCGCCCTGGACAACCGGGCCGCCGGCATCAAGGCCGAACTGGACGAAGCCCGCGCCCTGCGCGAGGAAGCGCAGACGCTGCTGGCCTCCTACGAGCGCAAGCAACGCGAAGTGCAGCAGCAGGCCGACGCCATCGTTGCCGCCGCCAAGGAAGATGCCGGCCTTGCCGCCGAACAGGCCAAGGCAGACCTGGAAAAGTCGATCGCCCGCCGCCTCGCGGCGGCGCAGGATCAGATCGCGTCCGCCGAGGCATCGGCGATCAAGGACGTGCGCGATCAGGCGATCACCGTGGCCGTGGCCGCGGCCAAGCAGGTGCTGGCCAAGCAGATGACCGCGACCCAGGCCAACCATCTGATCGACTCCGCCATCGCGGACGTGGACGCCAAGCTGCACTGATCACGGCGCCGAACCCTAGACGAGCAGTCCCGAAAGTGCCCGCTTTCGGGACTGTTCCGTTTCAGGCACGGCACCGGCCGACCCGCCTTGACGAAGCGATGTCGCCGCGCTCGGATGGTCGGCGGACCGGGTCGCGACACATCCGGTCAGATCTGACAAGGCGCGGCGGAACGGGCACCGCCCGCCCTCCGCGCAGGGAGCACAACGGTTTTGGAACACGCAGCACCGGAAGCCTGCCGGATCGTCATTCCGGTCCATCGCCAGTTCACGCGGGCCGAAATCGCGATCGTGCGGCACAATCTCGCCATGCTGTCCGGCCACGCCGCGACCCTGATCGGCGGGCACGGGCAGAGGAGCCTGCTGCGCGCGGCCCGCGACGAACTGGCCACGACACATGAGGCCGGGATCTCCATCGAAACCTTCCCGGACGCCTGTTTCGCGGATGTCGGAGGCTACAACCGGCTGCTGGTGAACAGGGACTTCTACGCGCGGTTCGCGGGTTGCCGCTACGTGCTGATCTGCCAGCACGACGCCCTGATCCTGAAAGACGACCTGGCGCGCTGGCTGACCGGCGACTACGCCTTTGTCGGCGCCCCCATGTTCAAGGGGTTCAGCCAGCCGCAGCGGCCCTTGACCTTTCTGCCGACGCTGAACGGCGGTCTGAGCCTGCGCAGCATCCCGGCCACGCTGGCGGTATTCGACGCCGCGATCATGCTGCCCCGGTCGCGCCTAGTCCGGGCCTTGCACAAGCTGGGCTTGCTGCGCCTGGCCGATCTGGCGATCTTCCGTCCCCGGGGCCGACGCCTCGTGGTGCGGCGCGCCGGGCTGAACGAGGACATGTTCTGGAGCGGAGAGGTGGCACACCGCTTCCCTCACTTCCGCGTTCCGCCGCCCGAGACCGCGCTGCACTTCGCGTTCGAAGCATGCCCGGCCGAGATGTACGAACGGGCAGGGCGGCACCTGCCCCTGGGATGCCACGCCTTCGAGCGGTACGATCCCGATTTCTGGATCGCGCATGTGCCGGACGACCTGAAACCGGTCCTGCAGGCGGCGATCGCGGGCGGGCCCTAGGAAACCGGCGATTGACGACGGCTGCCGGGAATGTCGATTGCCAAGGAAACCCGTTTCCTGTAGGTATCTCCGGATCATGGGACGACGCCATCGAAGCCGAAATAACATACTGAAAACAAGGGGCTTTCGATGAGCCAGACACAGGCGCGAACGTGATGGATGCACGATCTGGAACCAGGGCCGTTACCGATGCGCCCGGCTATGAGTTCGAGTTCTCGTTCTGCACGCTGGTCAGCAACCCGGATCAATACGGAGCCATGGTCGATTCGATGCGCGCGGTCGGGTTCGACGACGGGTGCAGCGAATACCTCTACATCGACAACACGCAGGGCAATACCGGCGACGGGTTCGGAGGCCTGAACCGGCTGGCGAACGCCGCACGCGGGCGCTACGTCATCTTCTGCCATCAGGACATCCTCGCGATGGACGGCCCCGACCGGCTGCGCGCGGTGATCGCGGACCTGGATCAGGCCGATCCGGACTGGGCGCTGCTCGGCAATGCCGGCATGCGCGGCAACACGGCCTTTTTCTTCCTGACCGAACCCCGGGCGGTCCTTGCCGGCCCGGCAAGAAAGGAGGCGCAGAAGGTCGACTCGCTCGACGAGAACTTCATCCTGATGCGTCAGGATGCCCGGCTCGGGTTTTCCCGCGACCTCGACGGGTTCCACCTCTATGGCACCGATCTCGTGGCGCAGGCGGATCTTCGGGGTCACGGCGCCTATGCGGTGGATTTCCGGATCGAGCATCTGAGCACCGGACGGCTCGATCAGGCGTTCAGGAACGCCTGTGACCGGTTCGAGGAAAAATACGCCCGCGCCCTGCGTCACCGAACCGTTCAGACGACCTGCACCTCGCTGGACCTCGGCACGGTCGAGGGCAGGGGCAGACACATCCGCAGGCGCGACTTCGAACGCGGACCCGATTTCGTGCGGCCCAGCAAGAAGATCAAAAAGGCCATCCGCTCGGCCCTGTCCAAGCACCGGATCGAACTGGACGGCATGACGTTCCGCTATCCCGGCGACGTGCCCTATCCGGCCTATCACGCGCTCTTCAAAGGGTTCTACGAAGCCCCCGAACGCGAACTGATGCAGGCCCACCTGCCGTCCGACCTGCCGGTGGTGGAATTGGGCGGCGCCTACGGCATCATCTCCGGCCTGATCAACCGCAAGCTCGCCAAGGGCGTCCAGCAGATCGTTGTCGAAGCCAACCCCCAGCTTCTGGACCTGTGCAGGGTCAACGCGCTGAGCGCCGATGCGGACCGCGACCTGCGCATCGTCAACTGCGCCATCGACTATTCCGGCGCCGAGAGCATTTCGTTCAACGTGACCAACGACACCCACAGCAGCCATGTGGGCGCCGAGTGGCGCGCGGACGAACACGGCACCGCGATCTCCGTCCCGGCCACAACGCTGTCGCAGCTTCTGCAGGACCAGGGGATCGACGGCCCGTATTCGCTGGTCTGTGACATCGAAGGCGCCGAATACGACCTGATCGCCAATGACGCGGACGGGCTGCGGCAATGCCAGGCGATGATCGTCGAACTGCACCCGGCGGTGTTCTACAAGCGCGGCGCGACCGTGGCCTCCTTCCTCGGGCACCTGGACGGGGCCGGGTTCGAAGTTCTCGCCAGCGACGGCACCGTGATCGCGGCGCGGCGCAAGACCTGATCGCGGCGGCGGATGTGCCCGGATATCGGGCATCCGCACGATCAGGCGCCGGCATCCACTCAAGAGATGTGAAACTTTTGTGAAGTTTCAGGCCGTTTTGCCCCAGATCAAGTCCGAATGGTCCCGCCGATGACCAGCATGGGCCACACCTTATCGGGAGGCTCCCATGCTGGACGGAAAGCAACTGGAACTTCGCAACGCCGACGCGCCGTTGCGCAACGCACCGCCGCTGTTGCAGGTGGCGAACCTGTCGCTCTACTACGGCGACAAACAGGCGCTTCGCAACGTCAGTTTCGACCTCTACCCGAACGAGATCCTGGCTTTCATCGGGCCGTCGGGCTGCGGCAAGTCCACGGCGCTCAAATGTCTCAACCGGATGCATGACGATACGCGCGGCGTGCGCATCGAAGGCTCCGTCACCATGGATGGCCGGGACGTCTATGCGCCCGAGGTCGATCCGCCGGTCCACCGCCGCCGCTTCGGCTGGGTGGCGCAGAAACCCAACCCCTTTCCGGACACGATCTGGGAAAACGTGGCCTATGGGGCGCGCATCCACGGCCTGATGCCAAGCCGGGCCGACATGGAGGCGCATGTGGAAAGCTGCCTGCGCCGCGCGCATCTGTGGGACGAGGTCAAGGACGACCTGCGCCGCAAGCAGGGCACCGATCTGTCCGGTGGCCAGCAGCAGCGGCTTTGCATCGCGCGGGCGCTGGCGACCCAGCCCGACGTGATGCTGATGGACGAACCGACCGGTTCGATCGACCCCATCGCCACGGCCAAGGTCGAACAGCTGATGATGGATCTGCGGCAGGATCACAGCGTCGTCGTCATCACCCATTCGATGATGGAGGCCCGTCGCGTCGCCGACCGGGTGGCCTATTTCCACCTGGGCGAGTTGCTGGAGATCGGGCCGACGGCGCGGATCTTCGAAGATCCGCTGCACGAAAAGACGCGCGCCTTCATTCAGGGCAGGATGGGATAGCGGTCAGATCCGCCCGGTTTCATGTTCCAGCCGCTGCCGGGCGATGGCCTCGTTCTGCTCGGCCTTCTGCTGATCGGCCAGGCATTGCTCGACAAAGCTCAGATGCCGTTCGACGGCCGCGCGCGCGCCTGCCGGGTCGCGCGCCTGCAGCGCGGCGTTGATGGCGCGGTGCTGTTCCAGGATCGCCTCGCGCGTGGTGCGCTGGTGGAACATGATCCGGCGGTTGTAGAACACGCCCTGTTGCAGCAGATCGAACATCGACCGCATCATGTGCAGCATGACCACATTGTGGCTGGCCTCGATGATGGCCATGTGAAACTGCGCATCCAGCGTCGCCTCGTCCTCCGTCGCGCGGCGCCTGTGCGCCGCTTCCATCTTGTCGAGGATGGTCTGAATGACCTTCAGATCGCTGTCCGATCCCAGCCGCGCCGCCCGCTCGGCCGCCAGCCCCTCCATGTCCTTGCGGAAGGACAGGTAGTCGAACACCGCCTCGTCATGGGTGCCGAACAGCCGGATCAGCGCGGGCGAAAACGCCGAGCCCAGAACCTCGGCCACATAGATGCCCGACCCGGCCTTGGCCGCCAGCAGGCCCTGATCCTGCAATTCGGCAATCGCATCCCGCAGGGACGGGCGCGACACGCCCAGCCGTTCCGACAGTTCCCGTTCCGACGGCAACCGTTCGCCGGGCCGCAGGATGCCGCGCAGGATCAGCTGTTCGATCTGGCGGACAACGGCGGTCGAGAGCTTCTCGGACTGGATTTTCTGAAAGGGCATCGTGCATTCGCAAGGATTGGTCAATTCATATGACCACATCCCGCAACCCGTCGCAAGCGGGCCGGGGCGCGTTCACGAGGTTTGAAACATTAGGTCAGGATCATTGACTTTAATGGCCCGCCCCATAGTCTCCCCGAACGCCCACGCGGAGGAGAGCCATGTCCCTGGACCAGATCTTTGCCACCCGCACCGCGCGGATGAAGGCGTCCGAGATCCGAGAATTGCTCAAGCTGCTGGATCAGCCGGGGATCATTTCCTTTGCCGGCGGCATTCCCGATCCGTCCCTGTTTCCCGCCGAATCCTTCGCGGATGCGTTCGCGACGGCGCTGGACCCGGCGCACCGGGCGCAGGCGCTGCAATATTCGGTGAGCGAAGGATACCATCCGCTCCGACGCTGGATCGCGGCCGAGATGGGCCGCATCGGCGTCGCCTGCGACATCGACAACATCCTGATCACCTCCGGCTCGCAGCAGGCGCTGGACTATCTGGGCAAGCTGTTCCTGTCGCCGGGCGACACCGCGCTTGTCGGCTGGCCGACCTATCTGGGCGCGCTGGCGGCGTTCAACGCCTACGAGCCGCGCTTCGACCGGCTGTCCATCCACGGCAACCGGCCGGCATCGGACTACGCCCAAGCCGCGCAGCAGGCCGGGGGGCGGGTGAAGTTCGCCTATCTGTCCGCCGATTTCGCCAACCCCACCGGTGAAACCGTGGATCGTCACGGGCGCGAGGCGCTGCTGGATCTGGCCGAAGAGCTGGACTGCGCGGTGATCGAGGACGCGGCCTATCAGGCGTTGCGCTACGATGGCGAGGCGGTTCCGCCCATCCTTGCCCTGGAAATCGCCCGCAAGGGCACGATCGAAGACTGCCGCACGATCTATTGCGGCAGCTTCTCGAAAACCCTGTCGCCGGGGCTGCGGGTGGGCTGGACGGTTGCGGCCAGGCCGGTGATTTCCCAGATGGTGCTGATGAAACAGGCCGCCGACCTGCATTCCTCGACCATCAACCAGATGGCGATCGCGCATGTCGCCGAGGGCTGTTTCGACTCGCATATCCCGAAACTGCGCGCCGTCTATCAACGGCGGCGCGATGCGATGCTGGACGCCCTGCGCCGGCACATGCCGCCGGGCGTGGACTGGACCAGGCCCGAAGGCGGCATGTTCGTCTGGCTGACGCTGCTGCCGTCGATGGACGGGACGGCACTGCTGGCCCGGTCGCTCGACACCGTCCGGGTGGCCTTCGTCCCCGGTCAGGCGTTCTTTGCCGATGGTTCCGGGGCCAATACCCTGCGGCTCAGCTTTTCCTGCTCGGACGAACCGACGATCCGCGAGGGCATCCGCCGCCTGGGCGAGGTTCTGCGGGCGGGTTAGGCGGGTCGCAACACTCCGTTAACCAATTGCTGCGACAGCTCGGGCATGCTGCGGTTCCTGCCCTTGCTGCTCGCGGTCGGCTGCGCGACCGCCACGCCCCATTTCCGCGGCGTCCCGGCCACCCGTGTCGAGGTCGGCGGCAGCGTCTTTGACGTGCGGGTGCGCGGCAACCTGGCCGAGGCGGTGCGCGTCAACCCGCAATACGCCCCGCGGCTGGGTCCGATCCGCCAGCGGGCCGGGCGCGCGATGGCGCAGGTCTCGGGCTGCGAGGTGATCGAGGTGCTGGGCGATGCCGCCGTGACAACCGGCGTTCTGGGCTGCGACCGCGCCGCGGGCGAACGGCTGCTCCGAACCGCGATTTCCACGCCAAATTACGACTGCATCGATTATGGCGGCTGGGTCAACGCGGGGCCGGGGCCGTATTATCCCGAGTTCGAATGCTCCCCGTATTGACCCGGCCCTGACATCCCTCAAAACACGGGAAAACGCCAAGATATTGTGGATAACTGCGTCACGCAGCCCATATCCTGCGTATCTTCGTTGACACCAGGCCCCTGCCTTGCGCAGACTCGGAGTCCACGGGAATCACGGGACAGACCAGCCATTGCGTTTCTCACGGCTCAGACTCACCGGCTTCAAGAGCTTCGTTGATCCGACCGATCTGATCATCGCGGACGGGCTGACCGGCGTGGTCGGGCCGAATGGCTGTGGCAAGTCCAACCTGCTCGAGGCGCTGCGCTGGGTGATGGGCGAAAACCGTCCCACCGCGATGCGCGGCGGCGGGATGGAGGACGTGATCTTTGCCGGCGCCGCCACCCGGCCGGCCCGAAACTATGCCGAGGTGGCGCTGACCATCGACAATTCCGAACGGCTGGCGCCCTCGGGCTTCAACGACAGCGACCAGTTGGAGATCGTGCGGCGGATCACCCGCGACGTGGGCAGCGCCTACAAGACCAACGGCAAGGATGTCCGCGCCCGCGACGTGCAGATGCTGTTTGCCGACGCCTCGACCGGGGCGCATTCCCCGGCGCTGGTGCGGCAGGGACAGATCGCCGAACTGATCAACGCCAAGCCCAAGGCCCGCCGCCGGGTTCTGGAAGAGGCGGCGGGAATCTCGGGCCTCTATCAGCGCCGGCACGAGGCCGAACTGAAACTCCGCGCGACCGAAGCCAACCTGACCCGCGTGGACGACGTGCTGGAACAGCTGGGCGCGCAGCTGGCGCAACTGGCGCGCCAAGCCCGTCAGGCGGCGCGCTACCGCGAGATCGGCGAGCAGCTGCGCCTGGCCGAGGGCATGCTGCTCTACCGCCGCTGGAAAGAGGCCGACATGGCCCGTCAGCTGGCCGAGGACAAGCTGCGCGAGCGGATCACCGAAGCCTCCCGCGCCGAAGCGTCGGCGCGTCAGGCCGAGGCGGCGCGGGTCGCGGCGGATGAGGTGCTGCCCCCCCTGCGCGAGGAAGAGGCGATCGCCGCCGCCGTGCTGCAACGTCTGCTGGTGCAGCGCGACGCCCTGAGCGAACAGGAGGCGCGCGCGCGCCAGACCATCGAGACCCTGACCGCGCGCATCCATCAGCTTGGCCGCGACATCGAGCGCGAGACCGGCCTGAACCGCGACGCGGGCGAAACCATCGAGCGCCTGGAATGGGAGGCGCGGGAACTCGCTAAGGCCGCCGAGGGGCACGAGGACCGACTGGCCGAGGCCGCCGAGGTGGCGCGCGAGGCGGCGGCGGTGCTGCAGGAACGCGAGGACCACCTGTCGCAGGAAACCGAGGACATGGCCCGCCTGCTGGCCCGCCACCAGTCGGCGCAGCGTCTGGTCGAGGACAGCCGCAAAACCCTGGCCCGCTCGGAGGCGGAAGAGCAAAAGGCGCGCACGGCCATGGACGAGGCCCGCAACGCCCTTTCGCGCGCCACCGAGTCCTTCGAGGCCGCAGAGGAGGCCGAGGCCGAGGCCCGCGCCGCCGCCGAAGCGGCGGAAGAGGCGCTGGCCGCCGCCGACGAGCTGCGCAGCGACACCCAGGCCCGCGAGGCCGAGGCGCGGGCCAGACGTTCCGAGGCCGAAGGCGAACTCGGCGCGATTCGGGCCGAAACCACCGCCCTCGCAAAGCTGGTGGAGCGGGACACCGCCGAGGGTGGGCAGGTGCTCGACCTGCTGCGGGTGGAACCGGGCTACGAAAAGGCGCTGGGCGCGGCGCTGGCCGACGATCTGCGCGCGCCGCTGGTCGAAGGCGACGGGCCGTCGGGCTGGGTCAAGGTGCCGGGCTACGACGCCGACCAGCACCTGCCGGACGGCGCCGAGCCGCTGGCGCTGCATGTCTCCGGCCCCGACCGTCTGAGCCGCCGCATCGCCCAGATCGGCATCGTCGAGGCGGATCAGGGCGCGCGGCTGCAGCCGCTGCTGAAACCCGGCCAGCGGCTGGTCTCCCGCTCGGGCGATCTGTGGCGCTGGGACGGGTTCCGCGCCTGGGCCGAGGACGCCCCCAGCGCCGCGGCGATGCGGCTGGAGCAGTTGAACCGGCTTGAGGCGCTCAAGCAGGAATTGGCGCGGGCGGATGCGCAGGTCGAAGGCGCGCGCGCCGCGCACGAGGCGCTGTCGCGGCAGCTGGCCGATGTCACCGAGGCCGACCGCCGCGCCCGCGAAGCCCGCCGCGCCGCCGATCAGCGCGTCGCCGAAACCGCCCGCGCGCTCAGCCGGGCCGAGGCCGACCGCAATCTGGCCGAGGGCAAGCTGGAAACGCTGGCCCTGTCGGTCGAACGCCACAAGGAAGATGCGATGTCGGCCCGCATCCAGCTGCGCGAGGCCGAAGCGGCTCTGGCCAGTCTGGGCGACGTCGACAGCGCCCGCGCCCGGGTCGAGGACATCAAGCAGACGGTCGAGGCGGCGCGGATCACCATGCTGACGCACCGTTCTACCCATGACGAGCTGCGCCGCGAGGGCGAGGCGCGCACCCGCCGGGCCCAGGAGGTCGCAAAGGATCTGAGCGGCTGGCGGCACCGGCTCGAAACCGCGGGCAAGCGGATCGCGGAACTGGCCGAACGCAAGGCCACCTCGGAAGAGGAACTGGCCCAGGCCACCGCCGTGCCGGGCGAGATCGCGGCGGCGCGCGAAGACCTGAACGAACAGATCGAAGCCGCCGAGACGCGCCGGGCCGAGGCCGCCGACCGCCTGGCCGAGGCCGAAACCGGGCAGCGCGCGGCGATCCTGGCCGAGCGTGAAGCCGAGCGGGTCGCCTCGGACACGCGCGAGGCGCGCGCCGCCGCCGAGGCCCGCTGCGAAGCGGCGCGCGAAAGCGTGCTGGCGGCGGCGGAACGGATCGCCGAGGACCAGCAACTGACGCCCAACCAGTTGCTGAACCAGCTGAACGTCGATCCCGACCGGATGCCGGCCGCCGACGCGCTGGAGGCCGAAGTCAACCGCCACAAGCGCCAGCGCGACGCGATGGGGGCCGTCAACCTGCGCGCCGAAGAGGACGCGCGCGAGGTGCAGGAGGAATACGACACGCTGAAATCAGAAAAGGCGGATCTGGAAGAGGCGGTCAAGACCCTGCGCAGCGGCATCAACAGCCTCAACCGCGAAGGGCGCGAGCGGCTGCTGACCGCGTTCGAGCAGGTGAACACGAATTTCGCGATGCTGTTCAAGCACCTGTTCGGCGGCGGCGAGGCCAATCTGGTGATGGTCGAAAGCGACGATCCGCTGGATGCCGGCCTGGAAATCATGTGCCAGCCGCCGGGCAAGAAGCTCTCGACGCTCAGCCTGCTGTCGGGCGGCGAACAGACCCTGACCGCCATGGCGCTGATCTTTGCGGTGTTTCTGGCCAACCCGGCGCCGATCTGCGTGCTGGACGAGGTGGACGCGCCGCTGGACGACGCCAACGTCACCCGCTTCTGCGACCTGCTGGACGAGATGTGCCGCCAGACCGACACCCGGTTCCTGATCATCACCCACCATGCCGTCACCATGTCGCGGATGGACCGGCTGTTCGGTGTCACCATGCAGGAACAGGGCGTCAGCCAGCTGGTCTCGGTGGACCTCAAGCGGGCCGAGGCGATGGTGGCCTGACCCTTCACCGCAACGTGAATCCCCGTGCAGACAGGCGCAGGGTAGGGTGGGGCATGATGAAGATGTTCACGATACCCGCCCTCCTGTGCCTCGCCTTGCCCGTCTGGGCGGGGGAATGGCCGCTGCGACCCGGCGACGTGCCGCTGACCCGTGCCGAGCTGGACGCGCTGGCCGGGCGCACGCTCACCTTCTACGATGACGGGCAGTCGCGCTATTCCGCCGGTGGCGCCTATTCCTATACCTATTCCGCCGCCAACGGCGGCGGCACCGCCTTTGGCACCTACCGCATCGCCGAAGACGGCAGCATCTGCACCGATTTCCGCAACGGCTTCAGCCGCTGCGATCTCTACGTGCACAGCGGCGACCGCCTGGTGCTGATCACCGAAAAGGGCGAACGCTATCCGGTGCGGCCGGAATGAGCGAAGGCAAGGGCGTACCCGGTCCGGCCCTATGACTTCAGGCGCAGGATCAGGGGCACGATCGCCGCGATCAACAGGGCCGCCAAAAGAAAGGACGCACCGGGCAGATACGGCCCGTCGCCGCTGACGAACCGCTCGAACACACCGGTCATCAGCAACGGCGCGGCCACCGCCGCGACCGAAGACAGCGACGCGATCACCCCCTGCACCAATCCCTGCTGGTCTTCGCCCACACGATTGGCGGCAAAGGCGGTCATCAGGGGCGGCGCCATGTCCGACAGGGCCGCGACCGGCAAGAATACCGCCACCGCCCAGACCGAACCGGCAAAACCGAAACCCACCATCCCGATCACGGCGGCGATGGTGGCAAAGAGCAGCGTCCGGTAATCGCCCAGGCGCCGCGTCAGTTGCGGCAGCACGCCGGCCTGCACCGCGGCGATCAACACGCCGTAGGCCGACAGGGTCAGCCCGATGGTGACCCCGTTCCAGCCGAAAACCTCGCGCCCCCAGAAGGCCCAGAGCGTCGGATAGACCATGTTGGCGAACTCGAAGACAAAGGTGCAGATCAGCGGAATCGCCAGCCCCGGCATCACGAAGGCCCGCGCGATGCTGCCAAAGGGGTTCAGGTCGCGCCTGCCGAAGGGCCGGCGGTTTTCCGGCCTGAGGGATTCCGGCAGGACAAACACCCCGAATGCCACGTTCAGCGCCGACAGCACCGCGGCAATCCAGAACGGCGCCGTGATGTGCCAGCCCGAGGCAAGCCCGCCCAGCGCCGGCCCGAGGACGAACCCGATGCCAAAGGCCGCCCCGATCATGCCGAAGCGCGCGCCGCGCTCCTCCGGTTCCGAGATGTCGGCGATGTAGGCCGTCGCCGTGATGTACGTGGCCCCGGCCATTCCGGCGAGGATCCGGCCAACCAGCAACAGCCAGTAGGTCTCGGCCAGGGCCATGATGACATAGTCGATCGTCAGCGTTGCAAGCGCCGCGATCAGCACCGGCCGGCGCCCGTGGGCATCTGAAAGGCTGCCGACCACCGGGCCGAACAGAAACATCGCCGCCGCATAGGCGGACATCATGATCCCGCCCCAGAACGCGCCCTCGGCCGTGCTGCCCGCGCCGACCCGGTTCATCAGGTCGGGCATGATCGGGAACACGATTCCGATGCCGATGGCGTCGATCATCAGCGTGATCAGAATGAAGAGGAAGGGACCGTTCAGCTTCATGCCGCCACCCGACACGTGTGGGCTCGGATTGGCAAGGTGAAAAACCCCAACCGCGCGCCGGACAAGGGATCCGGCCGGGCCGGGGTCTTCTCACAACCGGTTCAGCAACTCCACCGTCGGCCAGGCATCGGCGGGCAGTCCCAGCCGCGCCTGTTCGACCTGCACCGCGCCGCGCGTTCCGGCCCCCAGGATGCCGTCGATCTCGCCCACGTCATGGCCTCGCGCCCGCAGCTTGCGCTGAAGCTGTTTCATCTGCGGTCCCGACAGGCCCGGCTGCGGATTGCCCGCGTCATAGACCGGCGCACCCTCCAGCCGCGTCGCGAAATAGGCGGCGGTCAGGACATAGACAAAGCTCTGGTTCCACTCGAAATAGACGTCGAAATTCGGATAGGCGAGAAAGGCCGGCCCCCTGTGCCCCTGCGGCAGAATCAGCGAGGCCGGCAGATCCGCCAACGACCCGTCGCGCGCCCTGACCCCCATCGCCTGCCAGTCCGACACCGGCCGGCTCTTGCCCGGCCCCGACAGCGACCAGTCCATCCGCTCCGGCACCGTTACCTCCTGCAGCCACGGCTCGCCGGGCCGCCAGCCCAGATGCGACAGCATCCTGGCCCCGGACACCAGCGCATCCGGAGCCGAGGTCTTGAGCGACACGGTACCGTCGCCATCCGCATCGACGCCGTTGTCCAGAATGTCCTGCGGCAGCATCTGCACCATGCCGATCTCGCCCGCCCAGGCGCCGGTCGTGCGCTGCGGGTCGAACCCGCCGCGTTCGTACAGTTCGATGGCGGCAAAGATCTGCGGCCGGAACAACTCGGGCCTGCGGCAGTCATGCGCCAGCGTCACCAGCGCGTCGCGCGTGTTGAAATCCCCCTGAAAGCCGCCGTAATCCGTCTCGAACGCCCAGAACGCCAGCAGGACACCGCGGGACACGCCGTATTCCGCCTCGATCCGGTCGAATACCGCGTCATGTTTCCGGTCCATCTCGCGCCCCCGGTCGATCCGGTTCTGCGAGATCAGGCGGCGCGAGAACTCGATGAACGGTTTCTGAAACACCCCCTGCGCCCGGTCCGCCTTCAGCACCTTGGCATCCTGCCGCACGCCGCCGAAAAACGCATCCACGGCCTTGGCGTCATGGCCGCGTGCCACGGCTTCGGCCTTGAGGTCCGTGACGAAGGCGTTGAAATCCCCCCCGCATTGCGCATCGGCCTGCGCGGCAAGAAGAACGGCGGCGAGCGGGCCGAGGATCAGACGCATGGGCAAGGCTTCCTGTCGGGTCAGAACAATAGGTCCAGCACAAACCACAGCAGAACCAGCCCAAAGGCAAGCCCCCAGACCCGCCACAGCATGTCGGCCGCGCGGTCGATCTCATAAGCGCCGATGCTCCGGCGGGCATCGCCGTTCATCCAGGCCAGGTCGCGCATCTGCCCGTGATAGCTGCGCGGCCCCGCCAGCGCCACGTCCAGGGCACGCGCCATGGCCGCCTCGGGCCAGCCGGCATTGGGCGAGACATGGCGGCGCGCATCGGCCACGATCGCGCGCCACCGGCCCAGGCAGCCGGACAGGCCGGCGATCATCAGGCCGGTCAGCCGCGACGGGATCAGGTTCAGCAGATCGTCCAGACGGGCGGCGGCCCAGCCGAACTCGGCATAGGTCGCGTTGCGGTATCCGACCATGCTGTCGGCGGTGTTGACGACCTTGTAGACCAAGAGCCCCGGCAGACCCGCCACCAGAAACCAGAACGCCGGCGCGATCACCCCGTCGCTGAGGTTTTCCGCGGCACTCTCGATGGCGGCCCGCGCCACCTGGCTTTCCTCCATCGCGGAGGTGTCGCGCGACACGATCCGGCCCACCGCCGCGCGCCCCTCGGGCAGCGACCGGCGCAGGGCGTCGGCCACGTCGCGCACATGGCTCACAAGCGAGTTCTGCGCCAGCAGGATCGCACAGGTGACGACCTCCACGACCGGCCCAAACGCCGACAGCACCGCCCCGGCCGCCACGCTCCCGGCCAGCAGCGCGGCCACCAGCGCGACGCCCTTCATCCGCCGGTCCCGGCCGCTGTTCCAGCGCCGGTCCAGGGCGGCGATCACATTGCCGAACAGAACCGCCGGGTGACGGATGCGCGACCACAGCCAGTCGGGCTCGCCCAGCACCGCGTCCAGGGCCATGGCGCAGGCCAGCAGAAAGGCCGGACTCACAGCGCCGCCTCGATCCGGTCCCAACTACCGGCGGGCGGCAGGCCCAGCCGCAGCCAGCTGCGGGAATAGGGAAAGATGCGGCTCCAGACATGCGCGCGCGCCAGCCGATCCTGCCAGGCGGCGGCATCCCCGACCTCATAGAGGCGAAACAGCGACGTGCCGCCGACGACCCGCGCACCCTTGCCGGTCATCAGCGCGTCGAGCCGCCCGGCCTCGGCCGTCAGCCTGTCGCGCGTGGCACGGGCCCAGCCCGTGTCGGCCAGCGCCCGCGCGCCGATCCGCAGCGCCGGGCCGGACACCGCCCAGGGACCGGTCAGGTCGTTCAGCCGCGCGACGGCCTCGGGGCGGGCAACCGCGAATCCCAGCCGCAGCCCGGCCAGCCCCCAGAATTTGCCGAAACTTTTCAGAACCACCGTTCCGGGGCGCGCGGCCAGATCGACCAGCGACGCTTCGGGCGTCACGTCGCAAAAGCTCTCGTCGATGATCGTGAGCGGAGCCGCGGCGTCGGCGGCGCGCCACAGCCGCCCGTCCGGATTGTTGGGATGAACCAGCACCCGCGCCTCGGCCGGACCGGTCGCGCGCACGGTCCAGCCCTGCGCGGCAAAGGCGGCGGCGTGTTCGTTGTAGGTGGGCGGGGTGATCTCGACCGTTCCGGGCGCCGCCAGCGCCGGCAGCCGCGCGACGATCGCCGACGCGCCCGGTGCGGGCAATATCGCGGCCCCGTCCGGAACGCCCCAGAAGGCGCGCGCCGCCGCAACCAGCGCCTCCAGCGCCGCCTGATCGGGCAGGGCGGTCCAGTCCGACGCCGCAAGATCGCCAACCGGATAGGGGTGCGGGTTGATGCCGGTCGAAAGGTCGATCCAGTCCGCCCGCGTCCCGCCATAAACCGCCACGGCCCGGTCCAGCCCGCCGCCATGGTCGCGCGGGGCGCGGGGATCGATCGGGGCGTGATCCATGTCCGGCGTCTGTGCCATGCGCGGTCCCTGCTGAAAAAAGCGCCATCGGGTGCCCTGCTTCAAGCGGATTTTCGCCACCGACACAAGCGAAACCGCAGGGCATCGGCGGGGCCGGGCCGCGATTAACCCTTTGTTAATGAAATGGCCGGATCACGGGATCGGGGGAACGGCACGTCTCCATGCATGAGGTGCCGAGGTTTTCGGAATGAATGTTCTGATCGTCGAAAGCAACCCGGATCTGGGCCAGCTCTGGCAACGGCATCTGCAGCGGCAAGGGGCCGAGGTGACGCTCGTCGCCTCGCAGGAGGCGGCGATCCTGGCGCTCTACAACACCGCCTTCGACATCATCGTGCTGGATCTGGTGCTGGATCAGGGCAGCGCGCTGGCGGTCGCGGATTTCGCCAATTACCGCCGCCCCGAGGCGCGGGTGATCTTCGTCACCAACACCACCTTCTTCTCGGACGGATCGATCTTTGCCCACAGCTCCAACGCCTGCGCCTATGTGCAAAGCGGCACCCCGCCCGAGGATCTGGCGGCCATGGTCGAACACTATGCGGCGGTGCGCTGATCGCGCCCGTGCGGCTCCCGATAGTCCAGCACCGGATTGATCGGCACGATCCGGTGCGGGTTGATGGTGTCGTGGCTGTAGTGATAGTGGCGCACGATATGCGCCATGTTCACCGTCTGCGCGATCCCCGGCCACTGGTAGAGTTCGCGCACGTAACCCCACAGGTTGGGATAGTCGATCACCCGCTTGCGGTTGCACTTGAAATGCAGGTGATACACCGGATCGAACCGGATCAGCGTCGTGAACAGGCGCCAGTCGGCCTCGGTGATCCGGTCGCCCATCAGATAGCGGTGCGTCGCCAGCCGCGCCTCCAGCCAGTCCAGCGTGTCGAACAGCGGATGCACCGCGGCGTCATAGGCGTCCTGCGTGGTCGCGAACCCGCATTTGTAGACGCCGTTGTTCAGCGTGTCGTAGATCCGGGCGTTCACCTCTTCGATGGCCTCCCGCATCGGTTCGGGCCAGTAGTCGTCGGTGTTGCCGGTGATGGCGTCGAAGGCTGAATTGAACATCCGGATGATTTCCGAGCTTTCGTTGGACACGATGGTTTCGCGCTCGATGTCCCACAGGATCGGCACCGTGACCCGCCCCGAATAGTTCGGATCGGCCTTGGTATAGATCCGGTGCGCGTGCGACAGTCCATAAAGCTGGTCCCCGGTTGCGCCATCGGCGTCCACCTCGAACGTCCAGCCCTCGTCCAGCATGTCCGGATGCACGACCGACACGCCGATGTGGTCCGTCAGCCCCTTGAGCTGGCGGAAGATCAGCGTCCGATGCGCCCAGGGGCAGGCATAGCTGACATAGAGGTGATACCGGCCCGACGCCGCCGCGAACCCGCCGCTGCCGGACGGGCCCGGCGCGCCATCGGGGGTGATCCAGTTGCGAAACTGCGCCGCCGACCGCCGGAAGGCGCCACCGGACGATTTCGTGTCATACCACCGGTCCTGCCACTGGCCGTCCACAAGCAAACCCATGTCACATCCTCCTGCTGAGGTTCGGAACAGACAATAGGGCCCGCCGCCGGCCCTGCCCACCGAAAGCGCCGCGCACGGCCCCTGCGCCTGCGCACAAGCCCGTTGGCGTTTCGGCAACATCCGACGGAACGTCCCGCCCGCCGGTGACTTCTTCACTGGACATTTACCAAGGCTGTTGCAGACTCGTATGTGATTGAGGGGGAAGTCTTTTATGTCGACTTACATTTCCAGGGAAATGCGCGAGGAATTGAATGCCGCGCGCATTGCATCATTGAAGAAAGCCAGCCGATTGCAGGTGGAGGCCGATGGCGAATACCACCGCGTTCTGCGCCTGTGGCGCGACGGTTTCGCGGTCGAATCGGAAACGACGCCGCAGCTGCGCGGCTTGGTCGATCTCTACGACGGAAACAATCACCTGTATCAATGCCTGATTGTTGCCGCCGAGGAAGAGGCGGGCGAAATGCGCTACGAGTTCAAGCGCAACACGCGCGCCGCCGACAAGGCGCCGCTGGATTTCTACCGGTCTCCGGACGCGCCGATCGCGCTGCTCGGCAAAGAGGACTAGCGGCCGCCCGCTATTGCAGATCCCGGAACGCGTGGCGCAGCCGCCCGCAGGCGTCCTCGACCCTGGCCCTCTGGGTGGCCAGGTTGAAGCGCTGAAAGCTCTCGCCGCCGGTGCCGAAGCCGGGACCGTGCGAGGTGGCGATCCTGGCGTCCTCGCGCAGTCGCCGCACGACCTCGTCGGTCGTCATCCCGGTGCCCGAGAAATCGACCCAGGCCAGATAGGTCGCCTGCAACGGCATCGACCACAGGCCGGGGATCGCCGCGATGGTTTCATCGAAAACCTTTCGGTTGGCGTCCAGATGGGCCATCTGCGCGTCCACCCAATCCGCGCCTTCGGGGCCGTAGGCCGCGGTGATCATCGTCACGCCAAGCGCGCTCGGGCCGTAATCCAACGTGTTCAGCCGCTGCCGCATGGCCGCGCGCAGATCGGGATCGGGGATGATCATGTTGCCGGTGCGCTGCCCGGCGATGTTGAACGTCTTCGAGGGCGCGGTCAGCGTGACGGTCCAGGCGCGAGCCTCGGGCGCGGCCACATCCATCGGCACGAAACGGTTCCCCGGATAGACCAGATCGTGATGCACCTCGTCCGAGACCAGGATCAGGCCGTTGCGCCGCGCGAATTCCGCCACCGCGCGCAGCTCCGCCGGCGTCCAGATCCGGCCCGACGGGTTCTGCGGCGAACACCAAAGCAGCAGCTTTTCCGACCCGTCGAGGCGCGACTGGGCGTCCTCAAGATCCAGCGCATAGGTGTCGCCTTCCCGCACCAGCGGGCATTCCACCACCCGCCGCCCGGCCTTGTTCACCTTGTGCGCGAACTCGTGATAGACCGGCGGAAACGTCACCACCCCGTCGCCGGGCTCGGTCCAGACATCGAGGCACAGCGCAATGGCGTTGCCCAGCCCCTGCGTGGTCAGAACCCAGTCGGTGTCGATCTGCCAGCCATGGCGGTTGGCCATCCACCACCGCACCGCGTCCAGATACTCGGGATGCTCCCAGGAATACCCGAAAATCCCGTGATCGGCTGCCCTGCGCAGCGCGTCGATGACGCAGGGGGCGGTGGGATAGTCGGAATCCGCCGTCCACATGGCCAGCCCGTCCTCGGGCGAAACCCCATACAGCCTTTCCATCTTGTCCCACTTCGAGCTGTGGGTGCCGCGGCGGTCGATCAGGTCGTTGAAGGTCATGCGTGCTCCGTCCATTGCGTCGAAAGCTAACGGCTATTCGCGCGGGCGCAAGGGGGGCGTTGCGGTAGACCGCGCAATGACCTAAATCAGCCCCATGAAACGCAATATCCTGATCCATCCCGACCCCCGCCTGAAAAAGGTCTGCGATCCGGTGGCCGACATCACCGACGACCTGCGCAAGCTGGCGGCGGACATGCTCGAGACGATGTATGACGCGCCCGGCATCGGCCTGGCCGCGCCGCAGGTCGGCGTGCTCGAGCGGCTGATCGTCCTGGATTGCGTCAAGGAGGAAGGCGCCGCGCCGCGGCCGCTGATCATGTTCAACCCCGAGGTCGTTGCGGCCTCGGACGAAACCAATGTCTACGAGGAAGGCTGCCTGTCGATCCCCGATCAATACGCCGAGATCACCCGCCCGAAGGCGGTCGAGGTGGCGTGGATGGACCAGGACGGCAACCCGCAGAGCGAGTCCTTCGACGGGCTCTGGGCGACCTGCGTCCAGCACGAGATCGATCACCTCAACGGCAAGCTGTTCATCGACTATCTCAAACCGCTCAAGCGCCAGATGATCACCCGCAAGATGCAGAAGCTCAAGCGCGAGCGAGCCCGCGCGTGAGCGTCCTGCCGATCCTAACCTGGCCCGACCCGCGGCTGTCGCAGAAATGCGACCCCGTCGCGGGCGTGGTGCCGCAGGATCTGATCCGGAACATGTTCGACACGATGTATGCCGCGCAGGGCCGGGGACTCGCCGCGCCGCAGGTGGGCGTGATGCAGCGGTTCTTCGTGATGGATTGCGGCTGGAAAGACGGCGAGCCGGCGCCGATGGTGATGATCAACCCGGTCATCATGGCGGCCGAACGCATCCCCGAGGTGATGGAGGAAGGCTGCCTGTCGATCCCTGGCCTCACCGTTCCGGTGGAGCGGCCCAAGGCCGTGACCGTGCAATGGACCGCGGCCGAGGGCGACATCCACATGGCCGATTTCGACGGGTTCGAGGCGCGCTGCATCCAGCATGAATTCGACCACCTGAACGGCGTGGTGACGCTCGACCACCTGACCGCCGAGGCCCGCAAACGCGCCGAGGCCAGCTATCGCGAGGGCCGGCGATGACCGTGCGCCCCTGCCTGCCCTGGCCCGACAAGCGGCTGCGCACCGCCGCCGCCGAAGTGATCGAAATCACCGACGAGATCCGCGCCATCTGGGACGACATGATCGACACGATGGAGGCGATGCCGGGCGTCGGCCTCGCCGCGCCGCAGATCGGCGTGATGCTGCGCCTGGCCGTCGTCGATGGCTCGGCCGAGCGCGGCCGGGCGGTGCGGCTCGCCAATCCCGAGATCCTGCACGCCTCGGTCGAACTGCGCGAACACGAAGAGGCCAGCCCGAACCTGCCGGGCGTCTCGGCCAGGGTCAAGCGGCCCCGCGCCGTCACCGTCCGCTTTCTGAACGAACACGGCATGATGGACCGGCGCGAGTTCGTCGGCATCGAGGCGACCAGCGTGCAGCACCAGATCGACCATCTGAACGGCCGCATGTTTTTCGACCGCCTCGGCAAGGTCAAGCGCGACATGCTGCTGCGCAAGGCGAAGAAACTGGGGTAGGCGGGCATGCGCATCATCTTCATGGGAACGCCCGACTTCTCGGTGCCGGTGCTGGACGCGCTGGTGCAGGCCGGTCACGACATCGCCGCCGTCTACTGCCAGCCGCCGCGCCCCGCGGGCCGGGGCAAGAAAGACCGGCCTACGCCGGTGCACGCCCGTGCCGCCGAACTGGGCCTGCCGGTGCGCCATCCGACCTCGCTCAGATCGGCCGAGGAACAGGCCGAATTCGCCGCGCTGGGGGCCGATGTTGCCGTGGTCGTGGCCTATGGGCTGATCCTGCCGCAACCCATCCTGGACGCGCCCCGGCACGGCTGCCTGAACATCCATGCCAGCCTGCTGCCGCGCTGGCGCGGCGCGGCGCCGATCCACCGGGCGATCATGGCCGGCGATGCCGAGACCGGCATCTGCATCATGCAGATGGAGGCCGGTCTGGACACCGGCCCCGTCCTTCTGCGCAAGGCCACGCCGATCGGCCCCGAGGAGACCACCGCCCAACTGCATGACCGCCTGTCGGCGATGGGCGCGGAACTGATCGTCGAGGCGCTGGACCGGCTGGACGACCTCACGCCCGAGCCGCAGCCCGAGGCCGGCGCGACCTATGCCGCCAAGATCGACAAGGCCGAGGCGCGGGTGGACTGGACCCGCCCCGCCGCCGAGATCGACCGCCAGATCCGCGGCCTGTCGCCCTTTCCCGGCGCCTGGACGGAAATCGAGGGCGAGCGCGTCAAGCTGCTGGCCTCGCGCCTGGCGGACGGGCGGGGCGACCCCGGGCAGGTGCTCGACGACACCCTGCGCGTCGCCTGCGGCGCGGGGGCGGTCGAACTGCTGCGCTTGCAAAGGGCGGGCAAGGGCGCGCAGGATAGAGAAGCGTTCCTCAGAGGCTGGCCGGTTGCTGCGGGAACCCGACTGCATACGGAGTAGCGCCTCATGTTCAGCGTCCTGGTGGGAACGGTCTTCATCGCGGGAATGGTCGGATACCTGTCCGAAGTGACCGGGTTCACCCGCAACGGCTATCTCCAGTCGATCCTGATCTGCATCGGCGGCGCCTTCGTCTTTTTCTTCCTGCGGATCATGTTCGGGATCGGGTTCGGCGTTCCCGGTCTGGACGCGGTGCTCTCATCCATCGGCGCCCTGATCATCGTGCCGACCCGCTGGAGGAAGTGACATGCATGTGATCGCCCTCATCATCGTCGGCGCCGCCGCCGGATTCCTGGCGACCCGGCTGATGCGGATCGAGTCGGACATCCCCACCACCATGCTCATCGGCATCGTCGGCGCGCTGATCGGCGGGCTGATCCTGCGGACCCTGCTGGCGGTCATGGGCTGGCTGTCGGGCTTCGTCGGCGCGGTGCTGGGCGCGCTTCTGGTGATCTGGATCTGGCAGACCTATTTCCGCCGCTGATCTGCGCCCGCCGCAACCTTTGTGCCGCCGGGATTTCTCGTCTAAACTGTTGATCAAACAGTGCCGGAGGCGCCTATGCGGTTTTGCGCGGTACTTCTGTTTTGTCTCATGCTGCCGGTCGCGGCCCTTGCCGACCGGGTTGCTCTGGTGATCGGCAACTCGGACTACCGCGCCGTCGCCCGTCTGGCCAATCCGGTCAACGACTCCACCGCCGTGGCCAGCCTGCTGGAAACCCAGGGCTTCGAGGTGGTCCGCGCCGACAATCTCGACCGCGCGCAGATGCGCGAAACCCTGCGGAACTTCCGGTCCAAGGCGGACCGCGCCGATTTCGCCCTGGTCTACTATGCCGGGCACGGGATCGAGGTGAACGGCGTCAACTATCTGGTGCCGGTGGATGCCCGGCTCGAGGACGTGCGCGATGCGGGGCTCGAAATGGTCGAGATGGACCTGATCCTGCGGCAGATTTCCGGCGCCAGCCGGATGAAGATGATCGTTCTGGATGCTTGCCGCAACAACCCCTTCGTGGCGCGGATGATGCTGCGCGGCGGCACCCGCAGCGTCCGCCAGGGCCTCGCCGATGTCCGCACCACCGAGGCCGACACCCTGATCGCCTATGCCGCGGCCGCCGGCGAGATCACGCCCGATGGCGTCGCGGGCACCAATTCGCCCTTCACCTCGGCCTTTCTGGCCGCGATGGACGGTCCGCCCACCGATGTGCGCCAGTTGCTGGGCCGGGTGCGCGACCGGATGCGGCGCACGGTGCCGGGTGCGGCGCCCTTCGTCTATTCCTCGCTGGGCGGCGAGGAATACGTGATCAACCCCAACAGCCGGGGCGGCGGGGGCGACGGGACCGGGGCCGGAACGCCGCAAACCTCGTCGATCTCCCGCGACTTCATCGAGGCCGACCGCCGGAACAGCTTTGACGTGTGGGACGATTTCCTGATCAAGTTCGAAGACCAGAGCGCCCACCCGCTCTATGCCTTCGCCCTGGAAAAGCGCGAACAGCTCCGGCCCCGCGACACCGAACCGGCACAACCCGCCCCGACGCCGGACCCGAACGAAACCGCCGCCCTGCTGCAACCCGACGACCCGCCGGACCCGCAGCCCGCGCCCCAGGCGCCCGAGCCGGAACCGGACCTGACCCTCGACGCGGCCACCCGCCTGGCCCAGACCGGCCTGAAAGAGCGCGGCTGCTACGGCGGCGCCATCGACGGCGCCTTCGGGCGGCAGTCCAGGGCGGCGCGGGACGCCTTTCTGAAACAGGCGGGCGTGCCCTTGAGTGACGAATACCAGGGCGGCATAGACGGCTATCGCGCCCTGCTGGCGGTGTTGGACGCCCATCCGGACGTGACCTGCCCCACGGTGGCCCGCGCCGAACCGCCGCCGCGGACCACCACGGCACGACCCCGCAGCACGACCACGACCACGACCACGCGCCAGCCGACCACGACGACACCCGCGGCACCCAGGCAAGACACCGGCGGCGCGGTCGTGCGCGAGGACGCGACCAAGCTCGTGCCCTATTCCCGCGCCGACTGCATCGGCCCGCGCGCCAAATTCTACGACTGCGACTGAGCCTTGCTCTTGAAGGGCTTCATGCCCATCCGCGCCAGTTCGTCGGCGCGCTCGTTCTCGGGGTGCCCGGCATGGCCCTTGACCCACTCCCAGGTCACATCATGACGGTGCTGGGCCGCGTCCAGCCGCTGCCACAGCTCGGCATTCTTCACCGGCTTCCTGTTCGCGGTCTTCCAGCCGTTCTTCTTCCACCCGAAAATCCAGCCGGTGACGCCGTTCTTGACATAGGCGCTGTCGGTCACGACGGTGATCCGCGACGGCCGCTCCAGCGTCTCCAGCGCATGGATCGCGGCCAGCAGCTCCATCCGGTTGTTGGTGGTCTCGGCCTCGCCGCCCTTGAGTTCCCGCTCCTTCACAACGCGGTCGCCGTCCATGGCGCGCAGCAGCACGCCCCAGCCGCCGGGGCCGGGATTGCCGGAACAGGCGCCGTCGGTATAGGCGAAAAGCTCAGGCATGGGCCAGCACGAGGATGAAGCCGTCATACGACCCGGCCAGTCCCTTGCCCATGCCGGTGGTGATCCGGTCGATCCCGAACCCGGCCTCGGCCAGCGCGTCTTCGATCTCGGGCTGCGTGTAGTAGGTATAGAACCGGTCCAGTTCGTCGCGATGCTCCCCGGTTCCCAGCTTCATGCCCAGAAACAGCACGCCTCGGGGCTTCAGCGCCCGGTGGATGGCCCGCAAGTGGCGCGGAAACTCCGTACGCGGGGCGTGGAGCAGGGAAAAGCTGGCATAGATGCCGTCATATTCGGCGGATTCGGTCACGTCATCGAACGTGCCCAGATGCGCATCCACGCCGATTTCGCGCGCCTTGTCCACGAATTCGGCGGTGGCATCCAGCGCCCGGACCCGCAGTCCCCGGCGCAGGAAGAACGCGCTGTCCGACCCCGGCCCGGCCCCCAGGTCCAGAACATATCCGCCGGGGGCGACGGCATCGGCAAAGGCCTCGCGCGACTCGATCTGCTCGGCGGGCAGGGGAATCTTCAGATACTCGTCCAGGCGCGCCGAATAGGCGTCGATCGTTCTGCGATCCGGCATCAGGCGGTCTCTCGCAGAACCCGCGGCACCTTGAATTCCACGTTCTCGACCGCCGTTTCGACCGTTTCCACCGTGACCTCGTACCGCGCCCGGAACGCTTCGATCACCTCATCGACCAGCTCTTCCGGCGCCGATGCCCCAGCGGTGACGCCGACCGAGCCGATGCCCTCCAGCGCCCGCCAGTCGATGTCGCCGGCGCGCTGCACCAGTTGCGCATACCGGCAGCCCGCCTTGGCGGCGACCTCGACCAGACGGCGCGAGTTCGAAGAATTCGGCGCGCCCACCACCAGCAGCGCGTCGGACTTGGGCGCGATCGCCTTGACCGCCTCCTGCCGGTTGGTGGTGGCATAGCAGATGTCTTCCTTGTGCGGCCCGACGATGCCGGGAAACCGCGCCTGCAGCGCCGCCACGATGTCGCGGGTGTCATCCACCGACAGCGTGGTCTGCGTGACATAGGCCAGCCGCTCGGGGTCGCGCACCTGCACCGTCGCCACATCCTCGACCGTTTCCACCAGCAGCACCTCGCCCGCGGGCAACTGGCCCATGGTGCCCACCGTTTCCGGATGGCCCTTGTGGCCGATCATGATCATCTGCAGCCCGGCCTCGGCATGGCGCTGCGCCTCGATATGCACCTTGGACACCAGCGGGCAGGTGGCATCGACATAGATCATGTTGCGCCGTTCCGCCTCGGCGGGAACCGATTTCGGGACGCCATGCGCGGAAAAGATCACCGGGCGGTCATCGGGGCAGTCCTGCAGGTCCTCGACAAAGACCGCGCCCTTGGCCCGCAGCCCGTCCACCACGAACTTGTTGTGCACGATCTCGTGGCGCACATAGACCGGCGCGCCCCATTTCCCAAGCGCCATCTCGACGATCTTGATGGCGCGGTCCACCCCGGCGCAGAACCCGCGCGGCGCAGCCAGATAAAGGGTCAGCGGCGTTTTCGGCATCGGCAACATCTCCTTGCCGCAGACAGGTAAGGCTTTTCGCCGGGCACGTCCAGTGACCGCGGATTCGTCATTTTCCTGACACCTTCCGCTGCTATCCCGGATTCGATTTCAGCACGAGTGATTGTTAAGGGGTGCGGTCGGGATCGTCAGATCCTGACCGTTCCATTCCCCTTCCGGGTCGCCGTCCGCTGCAAAGGCTCAGCGGCCTACTTGCCGCCCGCCGCCGCATAGCTGCGGTCTTCCACCGGAACGTCCCGCGGCGGGCGTCCGATGACGTCGCGCAGCTCCTCCAGCTCGATGAAATTGTCGGCCTGCCGGCGCAGGTCGTCCGAGATCATCGGCGGCTGGCTGCGGATCGTCGAGACGACCGAAACCCGCACGCCCTGGCGCTGCAGGCTGGCCACCAGCGGGCGGAAATCCCCGTCGCCCGAAAACAGCACGATATGATCGACGCGCGGCGCCAGCTCCATGGCATCCACGGTCAGTTCGATATCCATGTTCCCCTTGACCTTCCGGCGGCCCATGCTGTCGGTGTATTCCTTGGCCGGCTTCGTCACCATCGTGAACCCGTTGTAGTGCAGCCAGTCCACCAGCGGTCTGATCGGCGAATATTCGTCGTTTTCCAGCAGCGCAGTGTAATAGAAAGCCCTGAGCAATTTGCCGCGGCGCATGAATTCCTGGCGCAGCAACTTGTAGTCGATGTCAAAACCCAGGGCTTTTGCGGCGGCATATAGATTCGAGCCGTCGATGAACAGCGCTAGCCGTTCGTCCTTATAAAACATAAAATTTTTCCTTCCGGTGTGCCCATACCGCCGGAGTGTTCCGTGAGTGAGTAAGAAAAGGTCGGCGAAATGGTGTTCCTAATGTAAGAGATTTGAGTCGTATCGCAAGTATTCTCGGACCCCGCACACGGCCAAATCATGACTTTGAAGCCCCCCCAGATCGTTCTGGCGCTCGGAGCGAACCTTGACTACGGGGATAACCCCCCCGCCGAAACGCTGCGCCGGGCGCTCGGCGCCCTGGCGGCGGCCGGAGTGGTGATTCGGTCGGTGAGCCGGTTTTTCGCCACCCCCTGCTTTCCGGCCGGCGCCGGGCCCGACTACGTGAATGCCGCCGCCACCCTGCAGACCGATCTGGAGCCCCAGGCCCTGCTGGACCTGCTGCACCGCATCGAGCACGAGTTCGGCCGCGCCCGGGCGCAGCGGTGGGGGATGCGGACGCTCGATCTCGACATCGTCTGCTGGGGCGACCGGATTCTGCCCGATCCGCAGGAATACGACCGCTGGCGGACCCTGCCGCCCGCGCGCCAGATCGAGGTCGCGCCCGAGCGGCTGATCCTGCCGCATCCGCGCCTGCAGGACCGCGCCTTCGTGCTGGTGCCCATGGCCGATATCTGCCCCGGCTGGCGCCATCCGGTTCTGGACCGCACCGTGCGCCAGATGCTGGCGGATCTGCCCGCCGCCGAGGTGGCCGCCGTAAAACCGCTTTGAACGCGCAATTCCTGGCATTTCGCGCTTGTCAAGCGGGGGATTCCCGCTTAGATAAGCCCCTTCCTGACACGGTTTCAGATTGGAGAGTGGCTCATGGCCCGCGTGACGGTAGAAGACTGCGTTGACAAGGTTCCCAACCGGTTCGAACTGGTGATGCTCGCCGCACATCGCGCCCGCGAAATCTCGGCCGGCGCGCCCATCTCCGTGGACCGCGACAACGACAAGAACCCGGTCGTGGCCCTGCGCGAGATCGCCGACGAAGCCCAGAGCGCGGACGAGCTGCGCGAACGCCTGATCGAGGCCAACCAGACCCAGATCGAGGTGGACGAGCCCGAAGAGGATCAGATGGCGCTGCTGATGGGCGCCGAGACGGACAAGCCGGCGGAAGACGACATGTCCGAAGAAAAGCTCCTGCGCGCCCTCATGGAGGCTCAGGGCCAGGGGTAAGCCCGGCACGGGAAGGTGCGGACCGGATGATCTCAGCAGAAGACCTGATTGCGCTGGTCCGCAATTACAATCCAAAGACCAACGAAGACCGCCTCGCCCGGGCCTACGCCTTCGGCGAGAAGATGCACGAGGGGCAGTTCCGCCATTCCGGCGAGCCCTATTTCTCCCATCCCGTCGCCGTCGCCGCCATCCTGACCGAACAGCGGCTGGACGACGCGACCATCATCACCGCCCTGCTGCACGACACGATCGAGGACACCAAGGCCAGCTACGGCCAGGTTGCCGAACTGTTCGGCGACGAGGTGGCGATGCTGGTCGATGGCGTCACCAAGCTGACCAACCTCCAGCTCTCCAGCCACGAGACCAAGCAGGCCGAGAACTTCCGCAAGCTGTTCATGGCCATGTCCAAGGATCTGCGGGTGATTCTGGTCAAGCTGGCCGACCGGCTGCACAACATGCGCACGATCAAGGCGATGCGCCCGGACAAACAGGTGGTCAAGGCGCGCGAAACCATGGACATCTACGCGCCGCTCGCGGGCCGCATGGGGATGCAGTGGATGCGCGAGGAGCTCGAGGATCTCGCCTTCCGCGTCCTCAACCCCGAAGGCCGCCAGTCGATCATCCGCCGCTTCATCACCCTGCAGCGCGAAACCGGCGACGTGATCCACCGCATCACCGGCGACATGCGGCACGAGCTGGACAAGGCCGGGATCGACGCCGAGGTGTTCGGCCGCGCCAAGAAACCCTATTCGATCTGGCGCAAGATGCAGGAGAAGGAACAGGGGTTTTCGCGCCTCTCCGACATCTACGGATTCCGCATCATCACCCAGTCGGAAGAGGATTGCTACCGCACCCTGGGCGCCATCCATCAGCGTTGGCGGGCGGTTCCGGGGCGGTTCAAGGACTATATCAGCCAGCCGAAATCGAACGGCTACCGCTCGATCCACACCACGGTCTCGGGCCGCGACGGCAAACGGGTCGAGGTGCAGATCCGCACCCGCCAGATGCACGACGTGGCCGAAACAGGGGTGGCGGCGCACTGGTCCTATCGCGACGGGGTGCGCTCGGAAAACCCCTTTGCCGTCGATCCGGCCAAGTGGATTTCCAGCCTGACCGAACAGTTCGACACCGAGGAGGACCACGAGGACTTCCTCGAAGCGGTCAAGCTGGAGATGTATTCCGACCAGGTGTTCTGCTTCACCCCCAAGGGCGACGTGGTGAAACTGCCGCGCGGCGCGACGCCGATCGATTTCGCCTATGCCATCCACACGCGCATCGGCCACGCCTGCGTCGGCGCCAAGGTCGATGGCATCCGGGTGCCGCTCTGGACCCGGCTCAAGAACGGGCAGTCGGTGGACATCATCACCGCCGACGGCCAGACCCCGCAGGTCACATGGCTGGAAATCGCGGTGACGGGCAAGGCGCGCACCGCCATCCGCCGCGCCCTGCGCGAAGTGGACCGCGAACGCTTCATCAAGCTCGGCCGCGAACTGGCCCGCGCCGCCTTCGAGCATGTCGGCCGCAAGGCCACGGACAAGGCGCTCGACACCGCCGCCAAGCACTTGCGCCTCAAGGACCGCGGCGAGCTTCTGGCCCGGCTGGGCAGCGCCGAACTGACCGCGCACGAGGTGATCGGCGCGGTCTATCCCGAACTCACCCAGGACGAGGGCGACACCGTTCCGATGCGCCGCGCGGTGATCGGTCTGGAGCCGGGGCAGAGCTTTGAGCGCGCGCCCTGCTGCCAGCCCCTGCCGGGCGAACGGATCGTCGGGATCACCTATCGCGGCAAGGGCGTGATCGTCCACGCCATCGACTGCGACCGCCTCTCCACCTACGAGGACCAGCCGGAACGCTGGGTCGATCTGCACTGGCATTCCGGCACCCACCCGGCGGTCTACGGCGCGACGCTGGACCTGACCATCGGCAACGACGCCGGCGTGCTGGGACGTATTTGCACATTGATCGGCGAGAAAAAGGCCAATATCTCGAACCTGGAATTCGTGGACCGGAAACCGGACTTTTACCGACTGCTGATCAACGTCGAATTGCGGGATGTCGAACAATTGCATTCGTTGATTCTGATGCTGGAGGCGGAAAGTGACGTCGCCGCCGTCGAGCGGTATCGGGAACCTGCGCCCGTAGCAACGCAAACCGGCTGAAGAGGACGATCAGGAGTGGTATTCAAGCGCCGAGACCGACGCTCCCCCGTCCAGATCGCCTCGGAGTTCGTGTACCCGCGCGGGGGTTGGACCCGCGCCTTCCACTATGTCAAGCACCGCGTCCGGCGCCTGCCGGATTCCCCCGAACGCATCGCGCGCGGCGTCGGGGCGGGGGTCTTTGCCTCGTTCACCCCCTTCTACGGGATGCATTTCGTCATCGCCGCCCTGCTGGCCCGCCTGATCAACGGCAATTTTCTCGCCTCGCTCAGCGGCACGTTTTTCGGCAATCCGCTGACCTATGTCCCGATCGGCGTGATCTGCCTGCAGACCGGCCATTTCCTTCTGGGCACCGACTTCGACGAGGGCGACACCAAGGGCCTGATGGGCAAGTTCGCCAGCGCCCTGTCGGATCTCAAGGACAATTTCATCGCGCTCTTCACCGACCGGGACGCGGACTGGCGCGGGCTTGCGGTCTTCTATGACGAGGTGTTCTTTCCCTACCTGATCGGCGGCATCCTTCCCGGCATCGTCGCCGGTGTGGTCTGCTACTATCTCAGCCTGCCGCTGATCCGCACCTATCAGCTGCGGCGGCGCGCCAAGATCAAGGCGAAATTCGAGGAAATCAAGCGCCTGGCGCATGTCAGGACTGCCGCTCCACCGTCAAACCCACTAGGCTCGCCGGCACGGCAGGAAAAGGATTCGAGCGATGTCTGAGCATCATCTGCGTCTGGGCGTGAACATCGACCACGTGGCCACCGTCCGCAACGCCCGCGGCGGCGCCTATCCCGACCCGCTGCGCGCCGCCAAACTGGCCGAAGAGGCGGGCGCCGACGGCATCACCGCGCATCTGCGCGAAGACCGCCGCCACATCTCGGACGCCGATATCGAAGGGCTGATGGAGGTTCTCTCGGTGCCGCTGAACTTCGAGATGGCGGCGACCGACGAGATGCAGAGGATCGCCCTGCGCCACAAGCCGCACGCGGTCTGCATCGTGCCCGAAAAGCGCGAGGAACGCACCACCGAAGGCGGGCTCGAAGTCGCGCGCGAGGAAAACAGGCTGGCCCATTACATCGCCCCCCTGCGCGAGGCCGGTTGCCGGGTGTCGATCTTCATCGCCGCCGACCGCAAGCAGATCGAGGCCGCCCACCGCATCGGCGCCGAGGTGATCGAGCTGCACACCGGCGCCTATTGCGACGCCCATGCCGAGGGCCACGCGGACGTGGCCGACCGCGAATTGCAGGCCCTGCGCGAGATGTCCGCCTATGCCCATTCCCTGGGGCTCGAAGTGCACGCCGGCCACGGCCTGACCTACGACACCGTTCAGCCCGTGGCGGCCTTCCCCGAAGTGCGCGAACTCAACATCGGCCACTTCCTGATCGGCGAAGCCATCTTCCGCGGCCTCACCCCTGCCATCCGGGAAATGCGCCGCCTGATGGACGAGGCGCGGGCGCACTCCCGGCCGACAAAGGCCGACATCTGACATGATCCTCGGCATCGGCACCGATCTGGCCAATATCGACCGCATCCAGGGCACGCTCGACCGGTTCGGCGACCGGTTCCGCAACCGGGTCTTCACCGAGACCGAACAGCGCAAGGCCGAACGCCGCGCCGACACCGCAGGCACCTATGCCAAGCGATGGGCCGCGAAAGAAGCGTGTTCCAAGGCGCTGGGCACCGGTCTGCGCATGGGCATCGCCTGGAAGGACATGGCGGTGTCCAACCTGCGCAGCGGCCAGCCGGTGATGCACGTGACCGGCTGGGCGGCCGAGCGGCTCAGGGAACTGACCCCCGAAGGGCACGAGGCGATCATCCACGTCACCCTGACCGACGATCACCCCTGGGCGCAGGCCTTCGTGGTGATCGAGGCGCGTCCCGTGGCGGAACACGACGCCCAGCCTTGACTCGCCCCCACCCGCCCCGCATGTAGCAGCCCATCAGAGCAAGGACTGGAGAGCAGCATGGCCGAGAAAGCCAAATCCGGAAGCGCATTCTGGGAGACGATCAAGACCATCGTCTATGCCCTGCTGATCGCGGGCGTCTTCCGCACGCTGTTCTTTCAGCCGTTCTGGATTCCCTCGGGCTCGATGAAACAGACGCTGCTGATCGGCGATTTCCTGTTCGTCAACAAGATGGCCTACGGCTATTCCTACGCCTCCTGTCCCAGCCTGATCCTCCCCCGTTTCGGCATCAACATCGACGCCAAGAACATCTGCGGCTGGATCCGGGGCGACAATACCCGCATCCTCGGCGGCGAACCCGAACGCGGCGACGTGGTGGTCTTTCGCCACCCGGTCTCGGGCCGCGACTACATCAAGCGCCTGATCGGCCTGCCGGGCGACCGGATCCAGATCCGCGAGGGCGTGCTGATCATCAACGGAACACCCGTCAAACTGCAGGACGACGGCGTGTTCGAAGAGATCGAGGAACCGCAGGGGCCGCAGCGGCTGCGGCCGCGCTGCGAAAACGGCCCGGTCGGCCTCGGCGGCCTCTGCCTCAAGTCCCGCCAGATCGAAACCCTGCCCAACGGCGTCTCGCACACGATCCTGAACATCGGCAACCAGGCGTCCGACAATACCGGCATCTATGTCGTGCCCGAAGGCCACTTTTTCTTCATGGGCGACAACCGCGACAATTCCAGCGACAGCCGCCTGCCGCAGGCGGCGGGGGGCGTCGGCTTCGTGCCCTACGAGAACCTGATCGGCCGCGCCGACCGCGTGATGTTCTCGTCGGCGGGCCGGTCGATGCTGTTCTTCTGGACCTGGCGCGGCGACCGGTTCTTCAAGGCGATCCATTGACTCTCTCGGCTGATCTGAAGGCGTTCCAGGACCGCATCGGGTACGAATTCCAGCGCCCGAAGCTGCTGCAACGGGCGCTGACGCATGGCTCGGTCTCCTCGGCCACCCGGCCCGACAACCAGCGGCTCGAATTCCTCGGCGACCGGGTGCTGGGCCTGGTCATGGCCACTGCCCTGCTCGAAGCCGACAAGGACGCGACCGAGGGCCAGCTGGCCCCCCGCTTCAACGCGCTGGTGCGCAAGGAAACCTGCGCCGACGTGGCGCGCCAGGTCGATTTGGGCGCGGTGCTGAAACTCGGCCGGTCCGAGATGCTGTCGGGCGGCCGCCGCAAGCAGGCGCTTCTGGGTGACGCGATGGAGGCGGTGATCGCCGCCGTCTACCGCGACGGCGGGTTCGAGGCGGCGCGCGACGTGATCCTGCACCTCTGGGGCGACCGCATCCACCAGGTCGAAGAGGATGCCCGCGACGCCAAGACCGCGCTGCAGGAATGGGCGCAGGCCCGGCGGCAGAAACCGCCCGCCTATGTCGAGGTGGCGCGCAGCGGCCCCGACCACGCCCCCACCTTCACCATCGCCGTCCGGCTGCAGGACGGGACCGAGGCGCAGGCGACCGCAGGCTCGAAACGCCAGGCCGAACAGGCCGCCGCCAAGGCGCTGCTCGACCGGCTAGGCTGACCGCGAAACGCCGTCAGACCGGCATGCAGCAGCCGCGCCCGGTGGCTTCCGCCGCGTTGGGCACGGGGGCGCTGGCGACCAGCGCCGGCACCGCCGGGGTGGCGCCGTTCAGAACCAGATCGCGCAGCCTGTCCCAGGCGAACTGCGTCCCCGGATCGGTTCTCCGGCCGGGGTCGAGCTTGGCATGGCTGACCACATGCCTGAGGTTGGGGTATTTCGCCCAGCAATAGCGTATGATCTCGGCGGTGGCTTCGATCTGCCAGTCGGAAAACGCATCGTTCGGCGTCTGCGCGTTCACCACCTCGATGCCCAGCGAGAAATGGTTGGTCCGGTTGCGCCCGTTCCAGACATCGGGATGCGACACCGCGTTGCGGACATGCCAGGCGGCGCGGGCCTCGTGGCAGGTCGCCCAGACGAACTGCCCGTGCTGCGCCTCGTTCTCGTCCGGCACCAGCCAGTGAAAGCTGGCCCGCCCGGCGGTGATCACGCTGGCCGCCCCGGCCGAGGACGACCCCGCCGTGGCATGCACCACCACCGCGCGGACGCCCAGGATGGAATCGAACATGCGGCTGGACGAGGCCCGGATCGCCGCAGGCCGTATGCCGGGATACCATTCCTCGTTCAGGGGCGAATGCGCGGGTCGGCCGGCGTCGGGCAGATCGAACTGATACGTCCTGGGATCACTCATCATCTGTCTCCGAAATCTGTGTCATGAAATGAAATTCGTGCAAAATCCTAGCAATTTTGGCGCGAAAAGTCACATTGGCGCCGCCGTCGTCGGCCCCGTCCGGGCAGGATCGCGGGCACCTCCCGTCGCCCGCGCGCCAAATCCCTCTGGCCCGGCGCCGCAATCTCCTATAGGGGTTCTGGCCGGCAAACAGGACAGCAAGACATGACAAGACGCGCCGGATTCATCGCCCTGATCGGCGAGCCCAATGCGGGCAAATCCACCCTTCTCAACCGCATGGTCGGGGCCAAGGTCTCGATCGTGACGCACAAGGTGCAGACCACCCGCGCCCGCATCCGCGGCGTGGCGATGGAGGGCGAGGCGCAACTGGTCTTTGTCGATACGCCCGGCCTGTTCAAACCGCGCCGCCGGCTGGACCGTGCCATGGTGGCGGCGGCCTGGGGCGGGGCGGCGGATGCCGACATCGTGGTGCTGCTGGTCGAGGCGCATCGCGGCATCACCGAAGGGGTCGAGAGGATTCTCGAAGGTCTCACCGAGATCGGGCAGGGCCGCACCGTGGCGCTGGCGATCAACAAGATCGACAAGGTGCCGTCCGAGGTGCTGCTGGGCCTCACCCGCGACCTGAACGACCGCTACCCGTTTGCCGAAACCTTCATGATCTCGGCCGAAAAGGGCCATGGCGTCGATGACCTGCGCAAATGGCTCGCCTCGGAACTGCCCGAGGGGCCGTGGCTCTACCCCGAGGATCAGATCGCCGACCTGCCCATGCGCATGATCGCCGCCGAGATGACGCGCGAGAAACTGACCCTGCGCCTGCACCAGGAACTGCCCTACCAGCTGACGGTCGAAACCGAAAGCTGGCAGGAACGCAAGGACGGTTCGGCCCGCGTCGATCAGGTGATCTATGTCGCCCGCGACGGCCACAAGGGCATCGTCCTGGGCAAGCGCGGCGAAACCATCAAGGCGGTCAGCCAGGCCGCGCGCGCCGAACTCGAAGCGTTTCTGGGCCGCAAGGTCCACCTGTTCCTGCAGGTCAAGGTGCGGCCCAACTGGCTGGAAGAGGCCGAGCGTTATTCGGAAATGGGCCTGGATTTCAAAGACGGCAACGCATGACCCGGCTGACCGCGCAATTCTGGGTCCACGCCTACCTGGCCCGGCTGCGCCTGCGCGACATTCCGGCCTTTGTCGTGGCCCATGGCGACGACACCGCCGGCGCGGTCCTGGTCAAGCTCAACACGCTGGACGGTCAGGCGGCGGCCTTTCAGCGCAGCTTCGACCTGCTCAGCGGCGCGCGGCAATGGGTCGAACTCGCCTCCGGCCCCGAGGCCGAGGTGGATGCCGCCGTCGCCCGCCAGCGCGGCTTTGACCCCGACCTCTGGGTGATCGAGGTCGAAGACCGGCAGGGCCGCCACCTTCTGGGCGAGGACGGGCTGGACTAGGCCGCAGCCTTGCCAAACCCGCGCGCCGCGGCGTACCGTGCCCGCAGGTACCGGAACCGCAAGGAGGCGCGATCATGGCCGAGCAGTCACGGAAAACGGCAGGGGCGATCCGCGCCCTCTGCGGCGCAACCCTCCTGAGCCTCGCCGCCAGCGCCGGTCTGGCCCAGTCGGCCACCGTGGACCCGCCGATCAACTGCGCCACCGCCGAAGGCGACATTCGCGCGCTCAACTCCGAACTCGATCACGTCAACAAGCAGCAGGCCCTCGACATCGCCGCGGTGACGCCCGCGGGCGCGCTGATCGGCCTGGTGACGGGAACCGAGAAAAAGCGGTTCGAAATGCTCACCGGCGAATATCAGGACAAGCTCAAGGCGCGCATCGCGGCGATCCAGGCGAAATGCGGCTAGCGCCGCCGCACCCCGGTCTGTCCGCTACCATCCGCCGGTCTTGGCATGGATATCGTGGCCCGTTGCGCTGGGCGCGCCGCCGGCGAAGTCCCGCACCTGCGCCGCGAAGGTCTTGAAGTAGTCCTGCGCCTGCACGTGCGCCAGCGTCTCCTTGCCGTCCCAGCGCCCCCAATGGAACCGGGTCTCGCCATCGTCCGCCACCGCGACCTGATAGGTGAACCTGCCCGCCGCCCGCGGATCGCCGTCGATGGCCCGGATGAAGGCGTCGATCGCCGATTGCCAGGCGCCCTCGTCGCCCGAATACCGGTAGGTGATGGTAATGCCGCGCATGGCGCACCTCCTTTTTAACGTAACCGTTAAACAATGACGCGCCGACCGGCCCTGTCAACCCCGACCCCTTGCGACCGGTCCGGTGTTGAGGGCATTCTGGCCCGAGGCAACGGGCAGGGCGCGCGATGGACTGGCGGGATCACGGCATATTGCTGACGGCGCGCCCGCATGGCGAGACCGCAGCGATCATCGAAGTGTTCACCGAGCACCACGGCCGCCATGCCGGCGTCGTGCGCGGCGGCACCAGCCGCAAGATCGCACCCATCCTGCAACCCGGCGCGCAGCTCGACGTGACCTGGCGCGCCCGGCTCGAAGACCATATCGGCACCTTCGCCGTCGAACCCCTGCGGTCGCGCGCCGCGGCGGCGTTCTCGGGTCGGCTGGCGCTGGCCGGGCTGAACGCGGTGGTGTCGCTGCTGTCCTTCTGCCTGCCCGAACGCGAACCGCATCCCGCCCTCTACCGGCGCACCGAACAACTGCTCGACCTGCTGGGACAGGACGGGATCTGGCCGCTCGCCTATCTGCGCTGGGAGCTGGCGCTGCTGGACGAGCTGGGCTTCGGCCTCGACCTGACCCGCTGCGCCGTCACCGGCGCGACCGAGGGGCTGGTCTATGTCTCGCCGAAATCCGGCCGCGCGGTGACGGTGCAGGGGGCAGGGGACTGGGCCGACCGGATGCTGCCCCTGCCGCCCTGCCTGCGCGGCCAAGGACCGGCCCCCGATGCCGAGGTGGCCGAGGCGCTGCGGACCACCGGCCATTTTCTGGAACACCACGTCGCGCCGGCGCTGGGCAACCGGCCGCTGCCCGAGGCGCGGGCGCGGTTCCTGGCGCAGTTCACCCGCGCGCTCTGAACACCATCTCGTGACCCGCGTCGTTGCGCAGGATCAGAACGTCGCCCGACACTTCCGACAGGGTCATCGCCATCAGCGCCGCAAAAAACGTGCCCTCGGCCTCAAGGTCGGGACAGGCCCGCTGCGTCGCGGCGATGTCGCGCAGCTCGAACCACGGATAGGGCGCGTCCAGCACGCCGGAGAAGGAATTGCACGGGCCATCCCCGGCGATCCGTCCCGGCTCGGGAAAGGTCAGGGTCGCACGGGGCCCGAACGGCTGCCCGTCGATCTCCTGCAGGGTCCAGGTCTTGTCCGCGGCGCCATAGGCGGCCACGGATTCATCGCGCTCGCACTGCCAGAAGGCCAGCAGAGGCAGGATCAGCACAAGACGCAACATGCGACCTCCGGTTCCCGGGCGGGTTTCCTGCCGGCACCCTAATCCGGTTCGGCGCCCCTGTCTGCCCTGGCGTCGGGGTGGCGGTCGGGGTGTTGCCGAAGGTTGCCGGAGAACCGACCATGGGCACAGCGCAGACTTCGAGGCGCAAAGCCGCTCCTCTTGGACCCGGATTTCTGGTATGTATGGTGATCCGTCCGAAAGGACCGCACCAATGAACTATGACGATTTTGCCGCGGCCGAAAAGGCCGGCTGGTCGGAAGACGCGCGTGTAGACACCTATGTGGATCTTTTCGCGCCGGTTTCCGATCAACTGATCCCGACTTTGGTCGGGGCCGTGGGGGCCGCGCCGGGCAAGACCATTCTGGATCTGTGTTGTGGGCATGGAAACGCGGCGGACGCGCTGGCGAAAAAGGGCGCGACCGTCATCGGTCTGGACTTCTCGCCGGCCATGCTTTCCCGCGCCCGGACCCGCGTGCCGCAGGCGACCTTTGTCCAGGGCGATGCCGCCGACCTGCCGATGGAAGACGACCGGTTCGATGCGGTCGTGTGCAATGTCGGGTTCGGGCATTTGCCCGACGCGGACGCGGTGCTTTCCGAAATTGCCAGAGTGCTCCGTCCCGGCGGCATGGCCGCTCTGACATCGTGGCGAGAGCCCGAAGTTTCGCCGACGTTCCAAATCCTGTTTTCCGCGGTGAAAGCACATGGCGATCCGACGCTTGCGCCTCCGGCCCCCGATTTCCACCTGTTTTCAAGGCGCACGGCGGCCAAGGACGCGCTTGTTGCAGCCGGCTTCACCAACCCGGTCTTCGCAGACATCGATGTGGCGTTCGAATTCTCGGATCCCAGTGGCTTTGCCGATGTGTTCGAATACGCAACGGTGCGCGCCGCCATGCTGATCCGGTCTCAGAACCCTTCCGCCCGCAGCGCCATTCGCAATGCAGTGACCGATCAGGTTCGAAAGGACTTCGCGGTTGGAGAGGGCACCTGGCGCGTTCCGTTTCCGGCAACCATGGTGACGGCCCGTGCATAGGGGCGACCGCCGCGCGCTGAACTCGGCTCAAGAGGATCGGCAAGAAAAGGTGCTTCTGCACTGACCGTTGTGTTTCTGGATGCGGTGGCCTGCCTCCCGGCGCTGCGACACCCCGGTGTCCCATGCCCGCTCCGAATTCCCGGCAGCAGATATGGCGCGACACCGGAGCCGGCGGAAAGCGTGCAGGATGGCGCCTCTATCGGCGTCCGCACCCGGAAAAACACCTAGCCATCTGGCTATGTTTTTCTTGACGACAGAGATTTGCGTCGTTACTTAGCCATATGGATAACAAACTTGACGCCCTCTTTTCCGCCCTTGCCGACCCGACCCGGCGCGCCGTGATCGAGCGCCTGATCACCGGCCCGGCCGCGGTGTCAGATCTGCATGATCCTCACGACATGGCCCTTCCGTCCTTTCTGAAGCATCTCGGCAAACTCGAATCCGCCGGGATGATCCGGTCCGAAAAGATCGGCCGGGTCCGCATGGTGCATATCGAAGCGGCCCCGATTGCCGAAGCGGAGGGGTGGCTGAAACAGCAGCGGCGCCTCTGGGAAGGCCGCCTCGACCGCCTGTCCGCTCTCGCCGAGCGCATTGAGAAGGAAAGCAACGATGGCTGACTATGATACCGTGGTGTTGGAACGCGACATCGCCTGTGCCCCCGACCGGCTCTTTCACGTGATCACCGATCGCGAACTGCGCCAGACATGGGCCGCGCCCGACGACGAAAGCGTCGTCCTCATCGACACGTATGATTGTCGCCCCGGAGGCCGAGAGGAAACGCGATGCGGACCGAAAGAAGCCCCGGAATTCAACACGATCGGTCTCTTTCACGTTGTCACGCCCGATTTTCTGTCCTTCACGGAAACGCTCTTTGTAGGCGGGCAGCTGATGTCGATCTCACTTTGCGGACACGAAATCTCCAAAAGCGATGTCGGCAGCACCCTGCGCGTCACCCTGCAGATCACCAGCCTCGCCGGGCCGGACCTCTTCGAAGACTACCGAAACGGTTGGTCCGCAGCCCTCGACAACCTCTCAAGGCTGGCGTCAGGCGGCGACCGATCCTGACCGGGCCTGACGCCGCGTTTTCGCGCAAACGGGCCTCACCGCTCAAACCGCGTTCACCCCGCGCTGACCTCGAACAGTCTCCAACTGTCCGGCACCCCCTTCAGCACATGCGCGCCCCGGTCCTCGAAGCGAAAGCGCGAGCCGAGCATGAGTTGCCGGGTCAGATCCGAGGCCAGAACCTGCCCGCCATCGGCCTGGCCCATGATCCGCGCCGCCACCACCACGCCCAGGCCGCTGATATCCTCGCCGCGAATCTCGATCTCGCCGGTATGCGCACCAAAGCGGGCGTCCAGCTCCAGCTCCGACAGGGCCGCGCGCAGCGCCCCGGCGCAGCTCAGCGCGCTCGTCGGCGAGTCGAACGTCGCCAGAATGCCGTCGCCGGTGAACTTGACCAGACGGCCGCCGTGGCGCGCGACCTCGGCGCGGCACATCTCGTCGTGGCGGTTCATCAGTCTCCGCCACGCCGCATCGCCGATGCGCGCCTGTACGCCCGTCGAGTCCTTGAGATCGGAGAACAGCACCGTGGCCAGCAGGCGCGTGGCGGGCGCGGTTGACGGCGCGCTGCCGGTGATGAATGCGATGATCGCCGCGGCATAACGATCCACGTCGCCCTCCCACGGCACATGCTGATGGCCCGGAACCGTGCGGTGCTCCGCCGCGGGCATCAGCCGCAGGAACTCCTCGGCGCAGTCGCGGCCGTTGGGCTGTTCGTCCTCGCGATGCACGACCAGCGTCGGCTGCGCTATGGACGGCAGCAGGGCGCGGATGTCGATATGGGCGGCCAGTTCGAACAGGGTCGCGACGGTCGTCGGCGTGGCGCTCATCCGCTGGAAATGCGCGAACCACTCCTGTCCGGCCTGATCCTCAGGGTCGGGACCGAAGGCGAAGAACGGGTGCGGCCGGCCCGGCTTGCCCCAGTTCTGCTGGAACTGGGCCATCGACTCCTGCAACGCCGCTTCCGACAGATACCCCCGCACCAGCCGGCCGGTTGCATAGCCGCCGCACAGCACCAGCCGTTCGACCCGTTCGGGACGCATCGCGGCATAGACGCAGGCCAGCGAGGCGCCTTCCGAAAACCCGATCAGCGTCGCCGATTCCATGCCGGCGGCCTCCATCACCGCCTCGATATCCATCACCCGCTCGTCCAGCGTCGGCGCGCCCTGGATGCGGTCGGACATGCCGTTGCCGCGCTTGTCGAATACGGCCAGACGGCCGATCGCGCCGAGCGCCTCCATCCATTGCAGATAGCCTGGATGCTCCAGCGACGCTTCCAGATGCGAGATCATGCCGGGCACCATCACCAGGTTCCGCGGGCCACTCCCCCAGACCTGATAGGCGATGGACAGGCCGTCGCTCTGGGCGAAACTTGTTTCCACGCTGGCGGTCATGACGTGCAACGCCCCCGGTCCGGTTGCCGCGCGCCGCCGCGAACGGGCGGTGGCGGATCTGGTCAACACCATCATGGGCCGACACCCGGAACGGCGTCAATTGCCGGCGGGCGGACGGGTCGTGCAACCCGCCGCGCCATTCGTCCCGGCGCCCCACGGGCAATCATCCCGGTGCGGACTCGTGCTCGATGCCTGCGATCAATCCGCCAGATCGCCCCGGATCTGATCAATGGCACGGGCAGCGAGCCTGCCGGACAGGGACGTGTCGGCGCGGGCCTCCAATGCAGGCAGGGCAGGGGCGGCCGCTGCGCCGATCTGGCCCAGCGCTATCGCAGCCTCCTTGCGCACGAAGGCCGACGGGCTTTCCAGCATTGTGATCAGTTCCGGCACGGCAGGCGCCGCATCCGCGCCGAAAAGCGCCAGCGCCCGTGCCGCCGTCCGCTGTTCATAGGCATCGCCGCGCACCAGATCCGCCCTGAGGCTGGCAACCGAGGTGCCCACCGGCAGCGCCGCCAATCGCAATCCGTCGGTCAGCCGGCGGTTCAGAAATCGGTGATCGCCACCCCAGCGCACGACAAAGAAATACTCGTCAACGGTTTCCTCAAGCGATCCTGCGTTTTCTCCGGTTTGCCAGCGGTCGACCATCTCGCGCGCGGCGCGCCTGTCGCCGTTCAGCGCCAGGATCGACGCTGCCAGCGGCATCAGCTCCTTGGCCTGCGGGTTGCGCTCCAGCTCGGCGCGCAGAACCTCGCTGGCCTGATCCAGATCCCCCATCGCGTAAAGCGCGGCTGCCTCAAGCAGGACATAGTGGCTGGGATGCCTGGGATCGAGCCGCATGGCCGCCTGCACAAAGGCAAGCCCCTCCTCGGGCTCGCCCGCCGCGATCAGGGCCCAGCCCATCGTCAGATGTGCCTCGGGGTCGCTGGGCTGCAACGCGATGGCCTTCGCCGCCTCTTGCCGCGCCTCGTCAACGCCGCGCCCGGTGTCCCCGGCGCTGCCCCAATCGCGCAGGTTCAGGCTGACCATGGCCCGGATGACATGGATCAGCGAAGTCTCGCGTTTCGAGGCCTCCTGCAAATACTTGTAGAACAACCCGATATGGAGCCGGTCGCGGTTGCTGGTGAATGCATTCCAGTGGTGAAAGATATGCGGGCGTAGATGCGTCAGCGCCAACGCCGCCCAGGCGCGCGCATAGTCGGGATCAAGTGCGACCGCCTCTTCGAAATGCGGTATCGCCGCAAGATTGTCGGCTTCGTTGAACTTCGAATACAGAGTCCATCCGCGCTGGAACGCCTCGCGGGCTTCGAGCGTGTCCGTTTCCACCTTCTCGATTTCGACCCGGTTCCGGGCGTCCAAAGGCAAGTCCAGAACCTCGGCGATGTCCAGAACGATCCGGTTCTGGACCGCAAACAGATCGTTCAGTTCGCCGTCAAAACGCTCGGCCCACAACAGCCGACCGTTCGACGTGTCGGTCAGGCGGACATTGACCCGAAACGCCTCTCCCGTACGCCGCAGACTGCCATCCACCACGTATCTGACGCCCAACTCCTCGGCAAAGCGCGCGATGTCGATCTCCCGGTCCCGATACGCGAACGAGGTATTGCCGGCGATCACGAACAGGCCCGACATCCGCGACAGGTCCGTGATCAGGTCTTCGGATATTCCGTCCACCAGCATCTCGTTTGCCCGGTCGTCGGAATGGTTTGAAATCGGCAGCACCGCAACCGAGGGCAGATCGGGCAGCGGATAGCTCATTCGTGCTTCCGACGCCCGCATCTGACCCTGCGTCCATGGGACGGCCCAATAGACGCCGGCCCCAACGAGGGCCGCAAGGGCCAGCGCCGCCAACACCGGCCTTGCCGGGCTTCGGGGTTTCTTCGCGACCTTGACCGCGTCGGATACGACCCGAAACGCCTCAACCGGCTCGGCGATGTTCTTGACCTTCTGCGGCCCCATCGGAACAAACTCCGCCGTGACATTGGCGCGCGCATAGTTCACCACCGCCCGCGAGGCGACGATGCCCCCCGGCTCCGCCAGCGCTTCAAGGCGCGCGGCGACGTTCACCCCGTCGCCCAGAATGTCATCTCCGTTGGAAACCACATCGCCCACGTTCAACCCGATGCGCAGCACGATGGCGCGATCCGGGTCGAGGTTTGCGTTGCGCTCCGTCAGACTGGACTGGATTTCGATGGCCGCGCGCACTGCATCGACGGCGCTCCGAAACTCGATCAGGAAACTGTCACCAGCGGTGTTCGAGATCCGTCCGCCATGGTCGCTCACCACCGGCTCGATCACCTCGTGGCGCAGATGTCGCAGCCCGGCGATGGTGCCTTCCTCATCGAGGCCGATCAGACGGGAATACCCCGCGACATCGGCGGCAAGGATCGCCGCCAGGCGGCGGTTTAGGCTGCTGTGCATGATATCGAAGGTTAACAGCTTCGAAATATCGTGGGAACTGGTTTCCCGTTTCCCAGGGCCTGGGTCCGGCTCAAGCCGTTGTACAAAACGGACAAGCGGGGGTCCGAGGCCGGTACGTTCCGGACGGTTCAGCCGTACATCGACAAAAAGACCCGGCACTGGGGCCGGGCCGAGTTGGGGAATGTCAGGCCACGTCCCGAGGGGTCATCCCAGCAGACGCCGGGCAATCACCTGCGCCTGGATTTCCGCCGCGCCCTCGAAAATGTTGAGGATCCGGGCGTCGCACAGCACGCGGGAAATCTTGTATTCCAGTGCAAAACCGTTGCCGCCATGGATCTGCAGCCCGTTATCCGCCGCCGCCCAGGCCACCCGCGCACCCAGCAGCTTGGCCATCCCGGCCTCCAGATCGCAGCGATGCCCGTGGTCTTTTTCCCAGGCGCTGAAATAGGTTAGCTGCCGCGCGATCATGATCTCCACCGCCATCATCGCCAGCTTGCCCGACACGCGCGGGAAGTTGATCAGCGCCTTGCCGAACTGCTTGCGCTCCTGCGCGTATTGCATGGCGATGTCCAGCGCGCTTTGCGCCACGCCGATGGCGCGCGCCGCGGTCTGGATGCGGGCGGATTCGAAGGTTTCCATCAACTGCTTGAAACCCTTGCCTTCTTCGCCGCCCAGCAGGTTCTCGCCCTTGACGTGGAACCCGTCGAAGGCCAGTTCGTATTCCTTCATCCCGCGATAGCCCAGCACCTCGATCTCGCCGCCGGTCATGCCTTCGGTCGGGAAGGGATCGGCATCGGTTCCGGGGGTCTTTTCCGCCAGGAACATGCTGAGGCCGCGATGGTCCGTGGTCTCCGGATTCGTCCGCGCCAGCAGGGTCATCACATGGGTGCGCGCGGCATGGGTGATCCAGGTCTTGTTGCCGGTGATCTTGTAATCGCCGTTCTCGTCCCTGACCGCGCGGGTGCGCAGGCTGCCGAGGTCGGACCCGGTGTTGGGTTCGGTGAAAACGGCGGTGGGCAGGATCTCGGCGCTGGCGATCCTGGGCAGCCACTGCGCCTTCTGGTCGTCGGTGCCGCCGGCAAGGATCAGTTCCGCTGCGATCTCGGACCGGGTGCCGAGCGACCCGACACCGATATAGCCGCGCGACAGTTCCTCCGAGACCACGCACATCGAGGCCTTGGACAGGCCGAACCCGCCATATTCCTCGGGGATGGTCAGGCCGAACACGCCCATCTCGGCCAGTTCCTCGATGATCTCGATCGGGATCAGCTCGTCCTTCAGGTGCCAGTCATGGGCGTTGGGCTCGACCTTTTCCTGCGCATAGCGGCGGAACTGGTCGCGGATCATTTCCAGTTCCTCGTCCAGTCCCGAAGCGCCGAACATCGTCGCACCGGCCTGCGCCTCCATCAACGCGACCAGCCGTGTCCGCGCCGCCTGCGTGTTTCCGGCGCGCATCAGGGTCTGAACCTCGTCGCACTGGAACCCCGACAGCGCATCCCAGCCCAGGCCCAGTTCCTGCAGACGCACGACTTCGCCCTGGTTCATCGGGATGCCGCCGGCGATCTGGTGCAGGTATTCGCCGAACGCGATCTGATGGATCAGCTGTTCCATCTCGCCGAACGTGCCGGCCGCCTCCAGCGCCTCGGCCCAGCGTTGCATCTGCCTCAGCGACTGGTGATAGGTGGCCATCCAGGACAAGCCGTGCGCCGCGGTCTGATGCGCTTCGATGAGGGCGCCCGAGACCTTGCCATCGGTCGTGACCAGAGCGCGGACGGCCTCCCGCGCGCGTTCATAGACGGCCTCCACCGGGGCGAGCGCCGCTCCGGTCAGCCGCAGAAGATCGGGCAATATCACGGGGTTTGTCATCGTCGTCACATCCTGTCCGTCATGGGCCATGAATCACGTCCTCTCTGGGGTCATCCGGTCATATCACTTTGCACATGCAGCGCAACAAAAATACGCAGTAATGCCCGGAAAGGTTCAAAAATTACGTGACGATTTTTGCGGTGCAGAGAAAAAGCCGGTGCTATCAAGGGGCATGACGTGGCTTACCCTGCTTCCCCCGCTGGACTTGGCACTGGCCTGCGCGATCGCGGTTCTGGCCGGGCTGGTCAAGGGCCTGGTCGGCTTTGCCATGCCGATGGTGCTGGTTTCGGGCCTCAGCATGTTGCTGCCCCCGGACCTGGCGTTGGCGGGGCTGATCCTGCCCACCCTTGTCACCAATGCCATGCAGGCGCTGCGCCAGGGGTCCGCGGCGGCGCTGTCCTCGATGCGCCAGTTTCGCGTGTTCCTGGCCGTCGGTCTGGTCTTTCTGCTGGTCAGCGCGCAGCTGGTGGCCCGGGTGCCCGCAACGACCTTTCTCATCATGATCGGGGCGCCGGTCGTGTTCTTTGCGCTCATCCAGCTGTTGGGCGTGTCGCTGACCCTGCGGCGCCAGTCCCGTGTCGTCGAGGCCGCGGCCGGGGCCGTCGCGGGGTTCATCGGGGGGATGTCGGGCGTCTGGGGGCCGCCCACGGTGGCCTATCTCACCGCGCTCGATACGCCAAAACGCGATCAGGTGCGGATCCAGGGGGTGATCTATGGGCTGGGGGCGGTGGCGCTCGCCGTCGCCCATGTCGGCTCGGGCATCCTGCGCACGGACACGGTGGGGCTGTCGGTGCTGCTGATCTTTCCTGCGGTGGTCGGCATGTGGATCGGCCTGCAGCTGCACGACCGGATCGATCAGGCCACGTTCCGTCAGGCGACCCTGTTCGTGCTGTTGATCGCCGGGCTGAACCTGCTGCGCCGGGGCATCGGACTGTGACGCACGTCAGCGCGCGCCGCGTTGCAATCGAAAGACAACCAGCAGCCCGAGCATCAGAAAGAACAGCCCGGCCACATCTCCGATCAGAAAGGCCACGTATTCGACGATCGAGCTGCCGAATGCCATGTTGGTCAGCAGCGCCATCAGCAGCGAGGTCAGAACACCGACGCCCATCACGCAGCTCCAGCAGGCCGGACGGTCACGATGCGGAAACACGTTCCAGCCCCATGCCCTGAGCAGGTGAAACACGGCAGGAGCGGTGACGACCGCAACCACGATGGCCCACAGCCGGCTGGCCATGAACACGTCGGACCCGCCCAGATGGACAAAGACCAGAACCACCCCCGGCAGAAGCGCCGGGATCGCCCGCCAGCCCAGCAGCCAGGCGGCCAGAACCCTGACCCCATGCGGCAGGAACAGCAGGCTGGCGCGGCTGGGATATTCGGGAAAGAACATGTTCTGCAACGGCATCAGCACGTCGAAGGTGATCAACGATGCCGCCACATAGGCCAGCGACGCGACCGCCGTTTCGGTGATCCAGTTGCGCACGGTTCGGTCAGAGTTCAGGGCCGGGGGTCATGCACGACATAGCGCCCCCGCAGCGACGAGTCGCATTGGGACAGATAGCCCTTCTGGACCAGCGATTTCAGCGCACGAAAGAAGGTCGGCCGGGAGATCGGTTGGACCAGCGTATGCTCGATCAGGCCGAAGGTCCGGACTTCGCGCCCCGAGCGCGCCAGTTCCCCCGCGGCATAATAGATGTCCCGCTCGGCCGGCGACAGGTCTTCCAGCCCCAGCGTGTGTTCCATGCTCTGCACCAGTTTGCGCAGTTCGGCGAGTTTTGAGATGTCCGACATGACGCCACCTGTCCCTACTTGTTCAAAACCTGTGCAAATCCGCAAGGGCAGGGGATGTCTGGCCCCGCCGCCGACTGGTTTTCGCGTGTCTCATGTTGACACAAAATTCCCGACTGCCGTATGCTCGGAGTCCGATTAGGCTGCTTTCCTCGGAAATGTGAGTGAGTGCGCATTTGCAGCCCCCATGTCCTTTCAGTCCCGGCCCGGCGTATCAACGCCGGGTTATTTTCGTTCCGAAAGGAATATTTGATCAGATTGCGCCCCGCAAGCCTCCGATCCGCAGTCCGGCCGCTCAGGCCGGGCCGCCACCCTCGTTGCTTTCCATGATCGAGCAGATCAGGGCCGAGTCCAGATAGGCGGTGACGGCCGAAATCCGGCCGTCGCGGTCGAAATGCATCACCCAGCAATAGGTGTTCCTGTAGGGCATGCCGTTCAGGGCCTTGCCTTCGGACCGCAGCTCGGCAATGGCGGTGGAGCCATCCACATAGACGCCCTCGACAGTCATGCGCATGCCGTCGCGCAACACCTTCAGCAGCCTGCCGAACGCCTCGTCGAACAGTTCCTGCTTGCTCTCGAAGCGGCCGGCCAGGGGGTGGCTGCCCATGACCGTCCATTTCACGTCGTCGCGAACGATCGAGAAAAAGGGATCGTGATCGCCCGCGCACCAGGCATCGAACAGGCCGCGGACATAAGCGTGATCGATCATCGCATCCCTTTTCCGGCGCGGTCAGCCGATGGCCACCGCCTTTACGTCCTCGTCGATGAACGGCAGGTACTGTTCGAAGTTCTCGGCGAACATGCGCACCAGCTTGTCGGCCTGCTTGTCGAACGCCGCCTGATCGTCCCAGGTGCGGCGCGGGTCCAGCAGAACCTCGGGCACGCCCGGCACTGAAACCGGAACGTCAAAGCCGAAATTGGCGTCCTTGCGGAACTCGGCCTCGGCCAGCGATCCGTCCAGCGCGGCCGTCAGCAGGGCGCGGGTCGCCTTGATCGGCATCCGGCTGCCGACGCCATAGGCGCCGCCGGTCCAGCCGGTGTTGACCAGCCAGCAGGTGGCGCCGTGCCGGGCGATCTTCTCGCGCAGCAGGTTGCCGTAGACCTCGGGCCGGCGCGGCATGAACGGAGCGCCGAAGCAGGTCGAGAAGGTCGGCTGCGGCTCGGTGACGCCGCGTTCGGTGCCGGCCACTTTCGAGGTGAAGCCGGACAGGAAGTGATACATCGCCTGGGCCGGGGTCAGCCGGGCGATCGGCGGCAGCACGCCGAACGCATCGCAGGTCAGCATGATGATGTTCTTGGGATGCCCGCCCATCGCCGATTTCGAGGCGTTCGAGATGTATTCCAGCGGATAGGCGCAGCGCATGTTCGCGGTCAGGCTGTCGTCGTTGAAATCCAGCTTCTTGGTCTCGGGATCGAACACCATGTTCTCGATCACCGTGCCGAACTTGGTGGTGGTCGCGTAGATTTCCGGCTCGGCCTCGGGATTGAGGTTGATGGTCTTGGCATAGCAGCCGCCCTCGAAGTTGAAGGTGCCGCGGTCCGACCAGCCATGTTCGTCATCGCCGATCAGCACCCGCGCCGGATCGGCGGACAGCGTGGTCTTGCCGGTGCCGCTGAGGCCGAAGAAAACGGCGGTGTCCACCGGGTTGCCGACCGCATGGTTGGCCGAGCAATGCATCGGCATCACACCTTTTTCCGGCAGCAGGTAGTTCAGCAGGGTGAACACGGATTTCTTGTTCTCGCCCGCATATTCGGTGCCGCCGATCAGGATCAGCCTGGCGTCGAAATTCAGCGCGATCACCGTTTCGCTGCGGCAGCCGTGCCTTTTCGGGTCCGCCTTGAAGCTGGGGCAGTTGACGACCGTGAAATCGGCCACGAATTCGTCCAGATCCTCGCGGTCCGGGCGGCGCAGCATGTGACGGATGAACAGGCTGTGCCAGGCCAGTTCCGTCACCATGCGCACATTGATCGAATAGGCCGGATCCGCGCCGCCGACGAGATCCTGGACGAAATAATCCTTGCCCTTCATGTGCTCCAGCATGTCGGCATGCAGCGCGTCGAAGCCTTCGGGACTCATCGCGGCGTTGTTCTCCCACCAGATGCCGTCGGCCACGCTGTCGGTCTTGACCACATGCTTGTCCTTGGGGGACCGGCCGGTGAACTTGCCGGTGGAAACCAGGAATGCGCCGCCGTTGCCCAAGGTGCCTTCGCCGCGCTTCAGCGCCTCTTCGATCAGCGCCGGTTCCATGAAGTTGTAATAGACATTTCCCAGACCCTCGATGCCCTGATCCTCGAGGCGGAATTGCGGGTTAACCCGTCCAGATGTCATGCGTTTTTTCTCCTATGGCGGCGCTGCGGTTCATGCTGTCCCGCGTGCGCTCTTGGGGCAATGGACCGGAACCATTCTCCGGCGGACGCGGGGGTCTTATCACGGCGGTTCCGGGCATGAACAGGACGGTTTGGCGCAGTTAGCGCCACCAGCGCGATGTTTAGCGCAACCATACATTTCCTGCCCGACCGCCGGTCGCGGATTTCGCGTCGGGCGACATTTATGTCTCCAATTCCGCAACAGTTGCGAAGTGATTCGCAGATATTCGTTGATTCGGTTCGCCAAAAGGGGGAAGATCGATGAAAATTTTCGCACTGAGCAGTAGAGAGCAGCAACAGGGGCATCCCAAATGTCAAAGATTGCACTGGTGGATGACGACAGAAACATTCTGACGTCCGTATCCATGACTCTCGAGGCCGAAGGTTTCGAGGTCGAAACATACAACGACGGACAGGCAGCGTTGGATGCCTTCAACAAGAAACTGCCGGACATGGCGGTGCTGGACATCAAGATGCCCCGGATGGACGGCATGGACCTGTTGCAGCGGCTGCGGCAGAAGACCCAGATGCCGGTCATCTTCCTGACTTCCAAGGACGACGAGATCGACGAGGTTCTGGGCCTTCGCATGGGCGCGGACGATTACGTGAAAAAGCCGTTCTCGCAGCGCCTTCTGGTTGAGCGTATCCGCGCGCTCCTGCGGCGACAGGAGGCCAATGCCGGTGACGCCACCGCGACCGGGACAGGCGATGCCAAGGTGATGGAGCGGGGGCATCTGCGGATGGACCCGCTGCGCCACGCGGTGAGCTGGAAGGGCGTGGACGTTTCCCTGACCGTGACCGAATTCCTGCTGCTGCAGGCCCTGGCCCAGCGTCCCGGCTTCGTCAAGAGCCGCGATCAGCTGATGGATGTCGCCTATGACGATCAGGTCTATGTGGACGACCGCACCATCGACAGCCACATCAAGCGCCTGCGCAAGAAGATGCGCACGGCCGATCCCGAATTTTCGGCCATCGAAACGCTTTACGGCATAGGCTACAGGTACAACGAAGAATAACCGCCCTTGCTGGGGGGGAAGGCGAAGGTCATTCGTGCGTGACACGGGATCAGTGAACGGACCGCGCGACGGAGATGTGGTTCTGGGGGATGACTGGGTCATTCCGCTCGACCCCAACTCCGACGACATGCGCTTCGTCCGCCCGCGGCGCAGCATCTTTGCCCTGCGCGGCTCGACCCTGGCGCGCAAGATCATCACCTTCAACCTGATCGCGCTGGTCATTCTGGTGGCCGGGCTGCTCTATCTCGACGACACCCGCGAAGATCAGGTCATGCAGCGCGCCAACGCTCTGGTCAGCGAGGCGGAACTGGTCAGCGACGTGTTCGAGGCGCGGATCGCCGACAATCCCGAGGCGTTCACCGACAACAGCGAAATCGACATCGGCAAGACGCTGGCGGGGCTCAGCCTCAGAAGCGGCGTGGAAGTCTTCGTGTTCGGCGAGTCGGGCGCCCTGGCCGGGTGGGTGCGCGGCGCGGCCCCGGCGCCGAATGTCGCCTTGAAGGCGGGCGCCGACGGCAGCCCGACCATCATCAGCGACGGGTTGAACGCACTGTGGACCGGTGTGTCCTCGATCTTCAGCGGTGGTACCGCCCGCCCGTCCCCCGACCTTGCCGATCAGGTTTCGGCGATGGTTCCGGCAACGCTGGGGACCGGGACTCAGGTCAAGGCGCTGACCGATGCCCAGGGCGGAACGGTCATCGTGGCCGCAACCCCGATCCTGCGCGGCGGCGTCCCCATCGGGGTTCTGGCCATGGCCGGCCCGGCCGGTGAAATCGACGCCATCGCCCGCCGGGAACAGGAGCGCGTGCTGCAGATGTTCATCGTGGCGCTTCTGGTGTCGGTGGGTCTCAGCCTGGTGCTGGCCTCGACCATCGCCAATCCGCTGGCCGATCTGGCCTCGGCCGCCGAGATGGGCAACGATCACAACAACCAGCGCATCAACCCGGGCCGCATCCGCATCCCGGACCTGAGCGCGCGGCCGGACGAGATCGGCCGCCTCAGCCGCGCCCTGCGCGGCATGGTGGCGGCGCTCTACAACCGGATCGAGGGCAACGAACAGTTCGCGGCCGACGTGGCGCACGAGATCAAGAATCCGCTGGCCAGCCTGCAATCCGCCGTCGGCACGCTGCGGGTGGTCAAGCGGGACGACCAGCGCGACAAGCTGCTGGAGATCATCGAGCACGACGTGCGCCGCCTCGATCGCCTGGTCAGCGACATCTCCAACGCCTCGCGGCTGGATGCCGAGCTGGTCAAGGAAGATGAACAGCCCTTCGACGTGCTCAAGCTGCTCGAAAACATCGGCCAGTATCTCGGCGAAGAGGCGCGCGCCAAGGGCGTGGACTATATCACGGACATGCCGCGCGAGCCGATCGTCATCAAGGGGCTTGAGGCGCGGCTGGCGCAGGTCTTCGTGAACCTGATCACCAATGCGATCTCGTTCTGCGACGAGGGGGACGCGATCCGCGTCTGGGCGCGGCGGCGCGACAACCGGGTGCTGGTGGTGGTCGAGGATACCGGGCCGGGCATCCCCGACGAAGCCCTCTCCAAGATCTTCAAGCGGTTCTATTCGCAGCGCCCCGAGGAGCATTTCGGCAACAACTCCGGCCTGGGGCTGGCGATTTCCAAGCAGATCGTCGAGGCGCATGGCGGCGTGATCTGGGCCGAAAACATCCGGCCCACCGATGCGGATGTCACCTCGGATCCGCTGGGCGCGCGGTTTGTCGTGGCGCTGCCGGCCTGACGATGACCGTCCAAGACCTCGAGTCGTTGCAAAAGGGCGACCACGCGACGGTTCACGCCAGTTGCGTGGCGGTGGCGGGCAACGGCCTGCTGATCGTTGGCAAGTCCGGCGCCGGCAAGTCGTCGCTGGCGCTCACCCTGATCGGCCTCGGGGCCGGGCTTGTCGCGGACGACCGGGTGGCGCTGTCCGCGCAGGGCGGCGCCGTTCTGGCGCAGGCGCCCGCGGCGATCGCCGGGCTGATCGAGGCGCGCGGGCTTGGCCTGATCCGGTGCGAGAGTTTCGGTCCGGTCCCGCTGGGCGCGGTGCTCGACCTCGACCGCGCCGAGACCGCCCGCCTTCCCGAACCGCGCACCATCGTGCTCCTGGGCACGCCCTTGCCCTTGCTTCGCGCGGTCCAGGCCCCACATTTCGCACCATCACTGTTGCAACTGCTCAAGGCGGGGCGTGTCGAACCGGAATGGCCCGAAGGATGAACACGCAGACACGGATCGTTCTCGTCACCGGGCCGTCGGGCGCGGGACGCTCGACGGCGATTCACGTGCTCGAGGATCTCGGCTTCGAGGCAATCGACAACCTGCCCATGGGGCTGCTCCTGCGGCTGCTGGACGGGCCGGAAGAGCCGCGCCCGATGGCGCTGGGCATCGATGCCCGCAACCGCGACTTTTCGACCACCGGCTTTCTGGACCTGGTGGACCGTCTGGGCCAGATGGAGCAGATCGACCTGGCGACGCTGTATCTCGATTGCAGCGAAGAGGTGCTGCTGCGCCGGTATTCCGAAACGCGGCGGCGTCATCCGATGGCGCCGGGTTCCAGCCCCCAGGCGGGCATCCGTCAGGAACTGGAGCTTTTGCGACCCATCCGCGAGGTCGCGGACACGCTGATCGACACCAGCACGTTGAACGTCCACCAGTTGCGCGACGAAGTGGAACGCTGGTTCGCCCCCGAGGGCGGGCGGCACCTGGCCGTTTCCATCGAGTCCTTTTCCTACAAGCGCGGCCTGCCGCGCGGGCTCGACATGGTGTTCGACTGCCGGTTTCTGGCCAACCCCTACTGGAAACCGGAACTGCGTGCCGCCGATGGGAGGAACCCGGATGTCGCCGCCTATGTGGCCACCGATCCGAACTATGCGCCGTTCCATGACAGGGTGGTGGACCTGTTGCGCCTGTTGCTGCCCGCCTACCGGGCCGAGGGCAAGGCGCATCTGTCGGTGGCCTTCGGGTGTACCGGAGGGCAACATCGGTCGGTGGCCCTGGCCGAAGCGGTCGCAAAGGCCCTTGCGGAGGGGGGGCAGCAGGTGTCAATTAGGCACCGCGAAATGGAACGTCGCGAAACCAGGATGAAGCCGGATTGATCGGGATCGTAATCGTAGCGCATGGCGGGTTGGCCAAGGAATACCTGGCCGCGATGCAGCATGTCGTGGGCAAACAGCCCGGATTGGCGGCGGTTTCGATCGAGGCGGATCACGACCGCGAGGAAAAGCAGCGCGAAATCTGCATCGCCGCAGACGAGGTGGATGCCGGCGACGGCGTGGTTGTCGTGACCGACCTGTTCGGCGGCAGCCCCTCGAATCTGAGCCTGCGGGCCTGCGCGCCGCATGACCGGCGCATCCTTTACGGGGCGAATCTGCCGATGCTCATCAAACTGGCCAAAAGCCGCCACTTGCCGGTCGGGGATGCGGTCCGGCAGGCGATGGAGGCCGGAAGAAAATACATTAACACCAAAAACGTGACACTCGATTGAAACTGGACAGACACAGATGGTGACGCGAAGCCTTAAAATAATCAACGAAAAGGGCCTTCATGCCCGCGCTTCGGCCAAGCTGGTGGAGGTGGTCGAGGGATTTGACGCGACGGCAGAGGTGACAAAAGACGGCTTGTCGGCCTCGGGCGACAGCATCATGGGGCTTTTGATGTTGGCAGCATCGCGCGGAACAACTATTGACGTTGAAACATCTGGTCCGGATGCTGAGGCGTTGGCGGATGCGTTGGAGACTCTGGTGAACGAGAAGTTCGGGGAAGGGTTCTGATCGCGCCGTCCTGTGCGACGTGAAGAACAGGAAGACCAAGAATTGGCGGAGACCGCGCACAATAGCAAGACTGAGCCTGTGGTGGATGGGGCCGCAGATCGGGGCGAAATCTACGACCGTAGAACCCTGACCTACGCGAATTCCTTTGACGATCCATGGACGGCGACGGCGATCCGGGCCATCGAATGGTGCACCGGCAAGCTGACGATTCTGCGCATGGTCAGCAAGTTCGAGAAGAAGAACGAATACTATCGCGGGCAGAAGTTCTGGGGCGGCGCGCTGGAGACCATGGGCATCGATCTGCTGACGCCAGAAGAGCAGTTGGCGCGCATTCCCAAGGAAGGCCCGGTCGTGGTCGTCGCCAACCATCCGCATGGCATGGTCGATGGCATGATCTTGGCGGAACTGATCGGACGGGTCCGGCAGGATTACCGCATTCTGACCCGCTCGGTCCTGACCGGCCTGGACGAGGCCGCCACATCCTTCATGATCCCGGTGCCGTTCCCGCACGATCCCGAAGCGCAGACCAAGATGCTGGAAATGCGCGGCAAGGCGATGGCGCATCTGTCCGAGGGCGGCGTCGTGGCCCTGTTCCCCTCGGGCGTCGTGATGTCCTCGGACACCTGGTTCGGCCCGGTCAAGGAACGGGAATGGAACGTCTTTACCGCCAAGATGATCCGCCGGTCGCGGGCCAAGGTGGTGCCGATCTATTTCCCGGGGCGCAATTCCCGCGCCTATCAGATCGCCTGCCAGGTCTCTCCGATCCTGCGGCAGGGCCTGCTGCTGCACGAGATCGTGCGCTCCTGCAACAAGCCGCAGGCGCCGGTGATCGGCGAGCCGGTCTCGGAGGCCGACATGGAATTGCTGGAACGCGATCCGCGCGGCTTCATGGCGTGGCTGCGCGAACACACGATGGCGCTGGCCGACGCGGACTGACCGCCCTTACCGCGTCGGAACCGGCACCTCGCCGCGGTAGTCATAGAATCCGCGCTCGGTCTTGCGGCCCAGCCACCCGGCCTCGACATATTTCGTGAGCAGCGGGCAGGGGCGGTACTTGGTGTCCGCCAACCCTTCATGCAGCACGTTCATGATCGCCAGACAGGTGTCCAGCCCGATGAAATCCGCCAGTTCCAGCGGCCCCATCGGGTGATTGGCGCCCAGCTTCATCGACTGGTCGATCGACTGCACGCTGCCGACGCCCTCATACAGCGTATAGACCGCCTCGTTGATCATCGGCATCAGGATGCGGTTGACGATGAAGGCGGGGAAATCCTCGGCGCTGGCGGCGGTCTTGCCCAGCTTGTCCACCACCGCCTTGCAGGCGTTGAACGTCTCTTCGTCCGTGGCGATGCCGCGGATCAGCTCGACCAGCTGCATCACCGGAACCGGGTTCATGAAATGGAACCCCATGAAGCGTTCCGGCCGGTCGGTGCGGCTGGCCAGGCGCGTGATCGAGATCGACGACGTGTTCGATGTCAGGATCGTGTGCGGCAGCAGATGCGGCTGAAGATCCTCGAAGATCGCCTGCTTGATCGTCTCGCGTTCGGTCGCGGCCTCGATCACCAGATCGGTCTTGCCCAGGTCGGGCAGGTTCAGGGTGATCTCGATCCGCTTCAGCGCGGCCTGCATCTCGTCGTCGGTGATCTTACCGCGCGAGGCCTGGCGCGCCATGTTGGTTTCGATCGTCGCCATGGCGTCATCCAGCGCCTGCTGGCTGACATCGGTCATCAGCACGTCATACCCGGCCAGCGCCATCACATGCGCGATGCCGTTGCCCATCTGACCTGCGCCAATCACTCCGACCTTCTTGATGTCCATCTCTGCGATGCCTTTCCCACGAGTTGCCGGGACATTACCGGCAGCGCGGGGGCGGCGGCAAGGGGCCGCGATGCGCGGCCTTTGCTTCAAATGCGCGCATTAGGGAAATCGCAAGGACTGTGGCCACATTGTGCCAGCCGGGTGAAACAACCGGGGTGCGAGCGATGAGCTATGACAGGCTGGGCGTGAATGCGCCCGAGGATCCGATCTGCCGCTATACGCCCGAGGGGCCGGAGTTTCGCGGCCCCCCGCGCGCCTTCGATCCGCCCTATTCGGTCTGCATCGGCGGGGCCGAGACCTTTGGCCGTTTCGTCCGCGACCCGTTTCCGGAGCTGCTCGGACACCGCTTGGGTCGGACCTGCATCAACTTCGGCAGCGCCAATTGCGGGTTCGAGGCGCTGGCGGCCGATCCCTTCCTGCGTGAGCGCGCCCAAAGGGCCACCTGCGCGATCGTGCAGGTGCCGGGGGCGCAGAACCTGTCAAACCGCCTCTACCGCGTGCATCCGCGCCGCAATGACCGGTTTCTGGAACCGACGGCGGCGCTGCGGGCGCTTTATCCGGACGTGGATTTTTCCGAGATTCATTTCACGCGCCACCTGCTGTCCTGCCTGCGGGCCTGCGACGACGCGCGGTTCGAGGTGGTCCGGCAGGATCTGCGCCAGGCATGGACCGACCGGATGCAGGGCTTTCTCGGGGCGCTGCGGCGGCCGGTCCTTCTGCTCTGGCTTCGCTATCACGGGCCGCTGGCCCGGGACCATGCCGGGGCGCTGGGTGCCGAGCCGTGCCTGGTGGATGCCGGCATGGTCGCGCAGTTGCAACCGCATTGCGCGCAAGTCGTGGAAGTGCCGGTGCAGGCCAGCGCCGACTCGGACGAGCTGGAGGATGTGCTGTTCGGCACCCTGCAGCAGCCGATGGCCGAGCATCTGATCGGCCCCGCGACCCACCGGATGATCGCGGACCGGCTGTACCGCGCGGTTCTGGATCTGCAATGAAAAGGCCCGCCGGATTGGCGGGCCTTTCGGGGGTTCGGTCTGGACCGGTGTTCAGCCCAGCTTTTCGGTCAGTTCCGGCACGGCCTGGAACAGGTCGGCGACCAGTCCGTAATCGGCGACCTGAAAGATCGGCGCTTCCTCGTCCTTGTTGATGGCGACGATGATCTTGCTGTCCTTCATGCCTGCCAGGTGCTGGATCGCGCCCGAGATGCCGACGGCGACATAGAGGTTCGGAGCGACGACCTTGCCGGTCTGGCCCACCTGCCAGTCGTTCGGCGCGTAGCCCGAGTCGACCGCCGCGCGCGAGGCGCCGACGGCGGCGCCCAGCTTGTCGGCCAGCGTTTCGATCAGCTTGAAGTCCTCTTCCGAGCCGACCCCGCGGCCGCCCGACACGACCACACCGGCCGAGGTCAGTTCCGGGCGGTCGCTTTCGGCCACCTTGTCCTCGACCCATTCCGACAGGCCCGGGTTGTCGCCGACCGAGATGGTCTCGACCGGGGCCGAGCCGCCTTCGCCGGCGGCGTCGAAGGTCGAGGTGCGGATGGTGACAACCTTCTTGGCGTCGCTCGATTTCACGGTCTGGATCGCGTTGCCGGCATAGATCGGACGCTCGAAGGTCGAGCCGTCCACCACGCCGGACACGTCCGAGATCACCATCGCGTCCAGCAGCGCGGCGACCCGCGGCATCACGTTCTTGGCGTCGGTGGTGGCCGGGGCGACGATGTGCTCATAGTCACCGGACAGGCCGACGATCAGCGCCGCCGTGGATTCCGCCAGGCGGTGGCCCAGCGACGGGTCTTCGGCGACCAGAACCTTGGAGACCCCGTCGATCTTGGCGGCGGCCTCGCCGGCGGCGGCGGCCGAGGCGCCCGCGGCCAGAACCGTCACGTCGCCCAGTTGCCTGGCCGCGGTCACCGCCTTGGCGGTGGCGTCCAGCGACAGTTCACCATTGTTGACTTCGGCGAGAAGAAGAACAGCCATCACACAGCCCCCGCTTCCTTGAGTTTCGCGACCAGCTCGTCCACCGAGCCCACGATGATCCCCGCGGCCCGCGCCGGCGGCTCCTCGGTCTTGACGATTTCCAGCCGCGGCGTGACATCGACGCCGTAATCGGCGGCGGTCTTTTCATCCAGCGGCTTCTTCTTTGCCTTCATGATGTTGGGCAGCGAGGCATAGCGCGGCTCGTTCAGGCGCAGATCGACGGTGACGATGGTCGGCATCTTGACCGAGATCGTCTGCAATCCGCCATCGACCTCGCGGGTGACTTTCGCGCTGTCGCCCGCGATCTCCAGTTCCGAGGCGAATGTAGCCTGGCTCCAGCCCAAGAGCGCCGACAGCATCTGCCCGGTGGCGTTCATGTCGTTGTCGATGGCCTGCTTGCCGCAGAGCACCAGCCCCGGCTGTTCTTCCTCGACCACCTTGGCCAGGATCTTGGCCACCGCCAGCGGCTCGATGTCGGTATGCACGTCATCGGCGGCCACCACCAGGATCGCGCGATCCGCGCCCATCGCCAGCGCCGTGCGCAGCGTCTCCTGCGCCTGCTTGACGCCGATCGAAACCGCCACGACCTCGTCGGCCTGGCCCTTTTCCTTCAGGCGGATCGCCTCTTCCACCGCGATCTCGTCGAACGGGTTCATGGACATCTTGACATTGGCGAGATCGACACCGCTCCCGTCCGCCTTCACGCGAACCTTCACGTTGTAGTCAATCACGCGCTTGACAGGCACAAGTACCTTCATTTTTGCGTATGCTCCTTACAAAAACGGCAAGCCGCGTCGCGACTCCACCAATGCTCTCGCCGCGTTTGATAGCGGTTCGATAGGCCTTGCAACAGGGCAAAATCGTCACGTCTTGGCTCCGGGACGTCGCGTTTCGCGATTTTTGGCGGCGCCGAGGCGGCAAAGCTGCCGGGCGGCGCGGGCCGGTTTCTAGCGGTTGGCGCCCGGAACCCAGAGAACATCCGACTTTCCGTCGTCATTCGCGCAGCGCGCGGCGACGAAGAACCAGTCGCTCAGGCGGTTGAGGTACTTCACCGCCACGTCGTTGACCGGCTCTATGTTCGACAGCTCCACCGCCAGGCGCTCGGCCCGCCGCGACACGGTGCGGCAGACATGCAGCTGCGCGGCCAGCCGCGACCCGCCGGGCAGGATGAAACTGCGCAGCGGCTCCAGCCCGGCATTCATCGAGTCGATCTCGGCCTCCAGCCGTTCGACCTGGCTTTCGGCCATGCGCAGCGGCGGATAGTCGGCCTCGGCATCCTTGTCCATGTCCGGCCGGCACAGATCCGCGCCCAGGTCGAACAGATCGTTCTGGATGCGCGACAGGGCGGCATCCGTGTCGCCCGCGGCTTCGAGCCGCGCCACCCCGACAAAGGAATTCAGCTCGTCCACCGTGCCATAGGCCGCCACACGCCCGGCGTATTTCGCGACGCGCTCGCCATTGCCCAGCGCGGTCTTTCCGCTGTCGCCGGTCCGGGTATAGATTTTGTTCAGGACGACCATCTAGTGCACTCCCTGTCCACGCAGAAAGACGTAGAGCACGATCAGCACCACGGCAATGAACTGAAACAGGATGCGCAGGCGCATCATCTTGTTGCTTTTCTTGGCGTGGTCCTGCCCGCCCTTGGCGAAGTTGCCGATCCCGATCATCAGAACGACGACGACAGCCGCCATGGCCAACAGCAAGACCGCAAAGAGAAGGTCCATAATGCCCCCGTCCGCTTGTTTTGGTTGCGTTCGGCCTGATCTAGCCCTCCCGCGCTCAAAAGCGAACCACTAATTTCTAATTTCCGCTCAGACCCGGGAAAGGATGCGGTCCACGGCTCCGGTCGGCAGGATCCGGCGCAGGTAGCCGGCGATATAGGTCGGCGTGGTGACGTAATACCGCGACCGGGGGCGTTTCGATTCGACCGCGTGGATCAGCTTTTCCGTCACCGCCGAGGGCGGCAGTTCGAACCGGTCCGGCCCGGTTCCTTCGTACAGCCGTTTCAGCAGCGACCGTTCGTATTTCTCGCGCAGGGCCGAATTCTCCCAGTCGATGAACCGTTCAAAGATCGGGATCGCCTTTTCCCGCAGTTTCGACGTGATCGGCCCGGGTTCGATCAGGATGACCTTGATCTCGGTGTCCCGCAGTTCCAGCCGCAACGTGTCGCTCAGCCCTTCGACCGCGTATTTCGTCGCCACATAGGCGCCGCGCCACGGAAACGCGACAAGCCCCAGCACCGATGAGTTCTGGACGATTCGCCCGTGCCCCTGGGCCCGCATCACCGGGATCACCTGCCGGGTGAGTTCGTGCCAGCCGAAGACATTGGTTTCAAAGATGTGCCGCAGCCCGTCCGTGGGCACATCCTCGACCGCGCCGGGCAGGCCGTGCGCGCCGTTGTTGAACAGCGCGTCCAGCGTGCCGCCGGTCTGCTCCAGCACCTGCTCCAGCCCCGAGCGGATGCTGTCGCTGTCGGTGTAGTCGATTCGCGGGCTGTCGAACCCCTGCGCCCGCAACCGGTCGCAATCGCGCTGTTGCCGGCACGAGGCAAAGACGCGCCAGCCCTTTGCACGCATACCGTGTGCCGCGTCCAGGCCGATTCCCGAAGAGCAGCCGGTGATGAGAATGGATTTCTGCATGACGATCCCGAAGATGAACCTCGCCTATAGGTATTGCGAGGTGCATCTCAGGGCAATGACAGCCCGGCGTCAGTTCACGCTTTTGCTGATCAGCGAGGCCGAAATCCATCCGACATGTTGCTCGGGCAACACGCGCAGGCGCAGCCAGCCGGTGCCACTGTCGTCCAGCACCTCGACCTCGTGGCCGATGTTGAGCCGGGCGATGACCGGATAGATGGTTCCGGGTCCGCCGCGCATGTTCACGCGGTTGCCGATCACCTCGCGGATGTCGCGGGCCGGGACGGTGGCGATGGGCGTTTCGACCGACTCCGGGACGGGCACCGCCGCCTCCTGCTGCAGGCCCGTCACGCCGTCCTGAAGCGAGGCAAGGGTGAGCGTCGCCGCATCCTGCTGGAACAGCGTTCCGTCCGCGTTGAGCCGCACCGCCGCCTGCGAAAGCAGCGCCATCGTCTCGCCGCGGTCCGGATCCGCCGCCGCGGGGGCGGGATCTTGCGGTGCAACCGGTGCGGCCGCGGTCAGCGCGGTCCGGGTGACAAGTTCTTCGGCCTTCACGGCCGGTTTCGCGGGTACGGCCGCCGTCGTGTCGACCGATGCGACCGTCTGGGGCGCTTCGCGCACCCCGCGCGGCTCGAAATCGGTGCCGCCGCTCATTTCGAAAAAGGCCCAGCCAAGAAAAGCGAAGGTCAGAACAATAAGGCGCGTCATGGCGCATCCCCCGGTAATCGTTAAAGCAAAGAACTACAAAAGGTTCACTGGTGAAATCCTAGCATAGTTTCGCCCCTGAGTCGAAAAACGGGGAAAATCCGCGCGTTACCTCCCCCTTGTTGCAAAAGGCCGACTTGTCCCCAGCAAAAAGCGCGTTGCTCGCTTTACCCGCGCGCGCTGGCGGCGTATCACATCATCTATGAACGACACCGTCGATGACCCCAACATGGAGGCCCCCGAAGGCGTTTCCGAGGTGGCCGAGCCGCTGCGCCGCGCGATTGGCGAGCGGTATCTGACCTATGCGCTCAGCACCATCATGCACCGGGCGCTGCCCGATGCGCGCGACGGGCTCAAGCCGGTTCACCGGCGAATCCTCTATGCGATGCGCGAGCTGCGACTCGGTTCCGGCGGCGGGTTCCGCAAGTCGGCCAAGATTTCGGGCGACGTGATGGGCAACTATCACCCGCACGGGGATGCGGCGATCTATGACGCCATGGCCCGCCTGGCGCAGGATTTCAACGTCCGCTACCCGCTGGTGGACGGGCAGGGCAATTTCGGCAACATCGACGGCGACAACCCGGCCGCCTCGCGCTATACCGAAGCGCGGATGACGATCGTGGCCGAAGCTCTGCTGGAAGGGCTGGACGAGGATGCCGTCGATTTCCGAGACAACTATGACGGTACGCTGACCGAACCGGTCGTGCTGCCGGCGAGTTTCCCGAACCTGCTGGCCAACGGCGCCAGCGGCATCGCCGTGGGCATGGCCACCAACATTCCCCCGCACAACATCGCCGAGCTGTGCGACGCCTGCCTGCATCTGATCAAGACGCCGGACGCGCGCGACGACACGCTGCTGAACTACGTGCCGGGGCCGGACTTTCCCACCGGCGGCATCGTCGTCGAGCCGCCCGAGAACATCGCGCAGGCCTATCGCACCGGGCGGGGTTCCTTCCGCCTGCGCTGCAAATACGAAGTCGAGGATCTGGGCCGCGGCCAGTGGCAGATCGTCGTCACCGAGATCCCCTATCAGGTTCAGAAATCGAAGCTGATCGAAAAGATCGCGGAACTGATCCAGACCAAGAAGATCCCGATCCTGGCAGATGTCCGCGACGAATCCGCCGACGACATCCGCCTGATCCTGGAACCACGCTCCAAGAACGTGGACCCCGAGGTGCTGATGGGGATGCTCTACCGCAACTCGGACCTCGAAGTGCGGTTCAGCCTGAACATGAACGTGCTGATCGACGGGGTGACGCCCAAGGTCTGCTCGATGAAGGAAGTGCTGCGCGCCTTCCTCGATCACCGGCAAGAGGTGCTGCTGCGCCGCTCGCGGCACCGCATGGCCAAGATCGACCACCGGCTTGAGGTGCTCGAAGGCTTCATCGTCGCCTTCCTCAACCTCGACCGCGTGATCGACATCATCCGTTATGACGACGACCCCAAGGCCGCGCTGATGCGCGAGAACTGGGGAATCGACCATGTCCGCGCCACCAGCGAGGCGGATTACGTGTCGCCCGCGCCGGGCGAGGGCGAACTCAGCGAGCTGCAGGTCGATGCCATCCTCAACATGCGCTTGCGCTCCCTGCGCCGCCTGGAGGAGATGGAACTGGTCCGCGAGCGCGACAAGCTCATGGAGGAACGCGCCGATCTTGAGGATCTGCTGGCTGACGAATCTCTGCAATGGGCGCGGATTGCCGAGCAGATCAAGGAGACAAGGAAGAAGTTCGGCAAGGATTACGAGGGCGGCGCCCGCCGCACCCGTTTTGCCGAAGCCGGCGAGGTCGAGGAGGTGCCGCTCGAGGCGATGATCGACCGCGAGCCGATCACGGTGGTCTGTTCGCAGATGGGCTGGATCCGCGCCATGACCGGCCATATCGACCTGACCCGCGAGCTGAAGTTCAAGGACGGCGACGGCCCGCGCTTCATCTTCCACGCCGAAACCACCGACCGGCTGCTTGTCTTTGCCTCGAACGGGCGGTTCTACACGGTCAGCGCCGCCAGCCTGCCCGGCGGGCGCGGCACAGGCGAACCGCTGCGCCTGATGGTGGACCTGCCGAACGAGGCGCAGATCGTCGATCTCTTCATTCATCGTCCGGGGCGCAGGCTGCTGGTGGCCTCGGATGCCGGCAACGGCTTCATGGTGCCCGAGGACGACGTGGTGGCCCAGACCCGCGCCGGCAAGCAGGTGCTCAACGTCAAGGACACCGAGCGCGCGCTGATCTGCAGGCCGGTCGAGGGCGATCACGTCGCCGTCGTGTCGCAGAACGGCAAGTTCCTGGTCTTCCCGGTGGCCGAACTGCCCGAGATGACCCGCGGCAAGGGCGTGCGCCTGCAGAAATACAACATGGCGCGCGGGCGGCAGGGCACGCTGGAACTGGATGGCGGGCTCAGCGACGTGACCACCTTCAACTGGCAGGACGGGCTGAAATGGTCAATGGGCGGCGACAAGACCCGGCACGAGGCGGACCTGAGCCAATGGCTCGGCAAGCGGGCCAGCGTCGGGAAGAAGCCGCCCTACGGTTTTCCGCGCGACTACAAATTCTCATGACCGGGCGGCGCGCTGCGAAAATTTCCGCCGAAACCGATTGGCACGCGCCGGCCTGCTGCGCTACATCCTCCCGAAACGGACCTGTCGAGAGCCTGAAATGTTCCGCATACTGACCCTGACTGCCGGATTGGCCCTGTTGGGCGCCTGCACCCAAACGCTGGAAAACGAAGCTCCGGAAGATCTGGGCGAATTCAAGCTGCGCGTGAACTATGCCTATGCGGACAAGGCGGTGCAGGGTCCGGTCTCGCGCGATGCCACGCCGCAGGAATGGACCACCGCCATTCAAAAGGCGGTCGATACCCGGCTGGGCCGGTATCAGGGCTCGCAGGAATACGATATCGGCATCAGCCTCGAAGGCTACATGCTGGCCCCGCCGGGCGTTCCCGTCGTCTTCAACCCGCGCAGCACCGCCATCGTCCTGGTCAATGTCTACGATGTCGAAAAGGAAACCTTCCTGGCCAAGGGCGAGCAGATCCAGGTGCTGGAAGACACCACCAGCGAAAGCGCCCTGGTCGGCTCGGGCCATGCGCGCACCAAGGAAGAGCAGATGAACGGCCTGGCGCTCAAGGTGGCCGACCGGGTCGAGGAATGGTTCGCCCAGCAGCACAAGAAGAACGGGTGGTTCGACAAGCGGCCGGACCCGGCCGCGCCGGTGCAGGACACGGCGGTGACGCAGAATCCGGCGCAAGGTTAGGCCGTTGCCGCAGGATGTGCTTGATTTTCCCCTTTGAACCAAATATCCCGCGCGCGCAGAGGAAACCGGGACCGACCGTCCCCCAAACCGCAAAAGGGCGCCTGAGGAATGGCAAAGGAAAAGTTTGAGCGTACGAAACCGCATGTCAACATCGGCACGATCGGGCATGTTGACCACGGCAAGACCACGCTGACCGCAGCGATCACCAAGTATTTCGGC
>NZ_JBXWRY010000010.1:0-95059 GCF_059613135.1 Ruegeria sp. BHSB196 | reverse complement strand
TACTCGGTCTACGAAAGAGGGGCCGAAGGGTTCGAAGACAAGTATTTCGAGATGCTGCGCGCCGGCGGGTCCAAGCACCACAAGGAATTGCTGGCGCCGTTCGGGCTGGATGCGACCGATCCGAAATTCTGGGACAAGGGCCTGTCGATGATCGCGGGCCTGATCGACGAGTTGGAGGCGATGGAGGCGTGAGCCCCGGAGGCAGGCGCTGGGCCGCCGCAAAGGCGCGCCTGCGCCCCGCCCTGTCGCGCATCCGCCGCAACGTCCCGCGCGGACTGCGGATCGTGGTGGGCCTGTTGCTGATCGTCGGCGGCGTGTTCGGATTCCTGCCGATCCTCGGATTCTGGATGATCCCGCTTGGCATCATGGTGGCGGCGATGGATGTCGAGCTGTACCGCCGTTGGAAACGCCGCCGCGACAACCGGTGACGCGCTTAGCGGGAGTCTCGGCGATCAGAGCTCAGGAAAACGCCCGCAACGATCAGCACGGCGCCCAGCGCGGCCGCTGCCGTGATCGGCGCGCCCAGAAACAGCGAGGCGTTGACGAAGGTGAACGCGACGGACGACGCGAACATGAGCGTGGCGGTGACGGTCGAGACGCGCGCGGCGGCCTCGTACCAGAGATAATAGGCCAGAGCGGTCGGGAAGACGCCCAGCAGAAGCAGAAAGACAACGTCGTCTGCCGTCGGCGCGGAAAGACCGAAAAGGGACATCGGAGCGAGCGCAACAAAAGCGCAGACGAATACGCCGAACAGGAAATTCAGCCGTTCCGCCGTCGAGGTCGAGGCCCGCATGGCCCGGCTGCTGGAGACAAGAAAGACGGCCCAACTCATCCCCGCGCCGATTTCCAGGATGTCGCCGAAAAGCGGCTCTCCGCCCGCCTCGAAATCCTGAAACACGGTCAGGAATACGCCGACGATCGCCAGCAGGGTCGCGGCCACCTCTTTCAGGCCGATTGCCGTCTGCGAAAAGAAGTAGAGAAAGATCAGGACAAAGAAGGGCGCGGTGTTTTCCAGCACCATCGCATTGGCAGCTCCGGTATGCTCCAGCCCGACATGGAACAGAATGTAATTGATCACCGTCGAAAGCGCCGCCAGCCGAAAGTTCCAATCCCGAAAGTTCACCGTGACCGGTGCGCCCATGACCCTCAGCAATCCATAGATGGCCGCCGCGGCGACGAACAATCGAACCGCTGCGATCTGCAAGCCGCCCAGATCGCTCGTCAGATACCTGACGATCACGCTGTGCGTCCCCCACAGGAACGCCGCCAGAAACCCCAGCGCCAGGCCGCTCTTCTGCACCGCGCCTACTCTGCCCGACATGAAACGCGCCCGGTTTCCCGGCAAGTTATGCGTTCTGTCAGACAGGTCCGGAACTGCGCCCGCGCCATGATTTCAGCAGGGTTCATTTCAGTTGACTGTCCTTCGATCCCCGCCGGTTGATCCCGCCGCGTGGCTTGAAGGCCGTGTCGCGTTCCTGCTGGCAGTCGATGCACAGCTTGACGCCGGGCAAAGCCTTGCGCCGCGCCGCGGGGATCGGTTCGTCGCATTCCGCGCAATGCGTCCGGCTTTCGCCCGCCGGGCGCTTTCGCGCCCGCAACCGGGCCAGTTCGTCCTTGATCGAGGCTTCGATCTGTTCGCTCACCGCGCCGTCGCGCGCCCATCCGCCGGCCATGATGCCCTCTCCGAACTCCGTTCCGTCAGACTAGATCAGGCAGGTGCTTCGAAACAAGTTTGGAGCGTCCCGACGCCAAGTCAGGCTTTCCAATTTCCGACTCCGCCGTAATCTGGACCGGCAACAGGTGGAGAGAAGGTCATGCGCAGGGTATTGAAGTGGTTCGCCGGGCTGATCGTGCTGGCGCTGATCGTGGGTGCGCTGGTGTTTTTCGTGTTCTTGCCGCCCTATGTCGAAGCGGCGCGCAACAACGTGATCGACCATGCGCCCTACCCCGTTTCCGACGCGGCCGCAGACTTGCACGAGACGCTCGTCATCGGCGATCTGCACGCCGACCCCCTGCTGTGGAGCCGGGATCTGACCCAGCGCGGCGATCGCGGGCAAGTTGACATCCCGCGTCTGATCGAGGGGAACGTGGCGCTGCAGGTCTTCACCGCCGTCACCAAATCTCCGGCCGGCCAGAACTACGAAAGCAACTCGGAAGATGCCTTCGACAACATCACCCTGCTGGCGATCGGCCAGATGTGGCCCATCCGCACCTGGAACAGCCTGCGCGAACGCGCGATCCATCAGGCCGAAAAGCTCCACCGGTTCGAGGCCGCCTCGGACGGCCGGCTGAAGATCGTGAAGTCCGCCGCCGATCTGGACACGGTTCTGGACGCACGCGCCAACGGTCAGGATGTTGTCGGAGGCATCCTCGGGATCGAAGGCGCACATGCGCTCGAAGGCGACCTGGCCAATCTCGACCCGATCTTCGATGCTGGGCATCGTGTTTTTGGCCTGCACCATTTCTTCGACAACGAATTGGGAGGGTCGCTGCACGGCCAGGGCGATTCCGGCCTGACAGAATTCGGCCGTGCCGTCGTCGCCGAACTCGCGCAGCGCCCCGTCGTGATCGACCTGGCCCATTCCAGCCCGCAGGTGGCGCGTGACGTGCTTGCGATGACGGACGTTCCCCTGATCGTCAGCCATGGCGGCCTGCATGGCCACTGCCCGGTCAAACGCAACTTTCCCGACGATCTGATGGTCGAGATCGCCGCCACTGGCGGCGTGATCGGCATGGGGTATTGGGCGGACGTGACTTGCGGCGACATTTCGCCCAAGGGAATCGCACAGATGATCAAGGCCGCCATCGACACGGTGGGCGAGGATCACGTGGCGCTGGGGTCTGATTTCGACGGTTCGGTCGAAACCGCGTTCGATACGTCCGAACTGGCCGCCCTGACCTCGGCGCTGATGGATCTGGGACTGACCGAAGCCCAGATCCGCAAGGTCATGGGCGAGAACATGGTCCGCGTCCTGCAGGCGCGGCTGCGCTGATCGCTCCGGGCCGGCCCGATACCGCCTACACGGCCGCTCACAAAATCGTGCATCCCCGCATCGTGATCCGGTTTGAAACCGGCGACGTACCCCTGACATCTTCGCCAGTCGCCATGGCCGTCGGCCCGACCCTCGCGGCCCTGCGTCCGGCGTTGCTGAAACAGGGTTAGAGGATTATCAGATATGGAAGCGACACATACCTTGACCGGCACGGTTCTCAAGAGCGGCGCGCCGGGCACTTTCGACGACAACAGCGGCGATTTCGACATCCTGCGCGAAGCGGTCATCGCGGCCGGGCTGGCCGGCCCTCTCGACGATCCGGCGGCCTCGCTGACCGTATTCGCACCGACCGACGCCGCATTCGTCGGGTTGGCGCAGGCGCTGGGGTTCACCGGTTCGGACGAGGCGGGATCACTGAGTTTCGTGATCGAGGCGCTGACGCTCTTGGGCGGTGGCGATCCCATCCCCCTGTTGACCGACATTCTGAAATATCACGTCGTGAACGGTGAATTCGACAAGGAAACCGTGGTCGGGCTGGGCGATGGCGCCGCGATCCCGACCCTTCTGGGCTCCAACCTGACGCTCAACCTGCAAAGCGATCCGCCCAGCCTCGGAGATGCCGACGACGGCGTGGCCGATCCGGGGCTGATCGGCTTCGACGTGGATGCCTCGAACGGCATCATCCATGTCCTGAACGGCGTTCTGCTGCCGGTCTCGGTCTCCGGCATCCTGTCGCAGCGCAACACCGATTTCATCATCGGCGACGACAGCGACCAGTTCATCTTCACCGGAAAAGGCAAGGATTTCATCGACGGCAATGGTGGGCGCGACGTGATCAACGCCGGGTCCGGGGATGACATCGCCCTGGGCGGCGCGGGCAATGACGTGATCTTCGGCGGCCGCGGCAAGGACAAGCTCCTGGGCGAGGACGGCCACGACAAGATCTTTGGCGGGCGCGGCAAGGACACCATCGACGGCGGCACCGGCGACGACCTTCTGAGCGGCGGGCGCGGCAGGGATACCTTCGTGATGGAAAACGGTGACGGGCACGACACCATCGTGGATTTCCGTCCCGGGCGCGACGTGATCGATCTGACCGGTTACGCGGGCATCACCGGGTACGAAGATATCGAGGACGATATCGACGGCGGCTTCTTCCGGACCGTGATCGAACTGGATGACGGCGACAGCATCGCGCTCCTGGGCGTGCGCGAGCATCAATTGTCCGCGGATGACTTCCTGTTCGCCTGAGAACCGGCCCAAAAAGATCGGCCCGCCAGATCGGCGGGCCGTATTCGCGTTGTCGGGGCCGGCCAATCAGACCGGCGTCAGCATACCCTTGTCGCGCGCGAGTTCCCGCATCTTCTTCTGCAGTTTCTCGAACGCCCGGACCTCGATCTGCCGGATGCGCTCCCGGCTGACATTGTACTGGGTGCTCAGGTCTTCCAGCGTCACCGGCTGATCCATCAGGCGGCGCTGCGTGAGGATGTCCTTTTCCCGGTCGTTCAGAACGTCCAGCGCCTCGGCCAGCAGTTCGCGCCGGGCTTCCAGCTCGTCGCGCGCCTCATAGTCGCCGGCCTGGTCGGCGTCTTCGTCCTCCAGCCAGTCCTGCCACTGCATCGCGCTGTCGCCCTCGGTGCCGACGGTCGCGTTCAGCGACGCATCGCCCCCCGACATACGGCGGTTCATGCTGATCACGTCCTCTTCGGACACGCCCAGGTCATTGGCGATCTGCTTGACGTTTTCGGGCCGCAAGTCGCCCTCTTCCAGCGCGCCGATCCGCGCCTTGGCCTTGCGCAGGTTGAAGAACAGTTTCTTCTGCGCCGACGTGGTGCCAAGTTTCACCAGGGACCAGGACCGCAGAATGTATTCCTGGATCGAGGCCCGGATCCACCACATCGCATAGGTGGCCAGACGAAACCCCTTCTCGGGGTCGAAACGCTTTACGGCCTGCATCAGACCCACGTTGGCCTCGGAAATTACCTCGGCCTGCGGCAGGCCATAGCCGCGATAGCCCATGGCGATCTTGGCCGCGAGTCGCAGGTGCGACGTGACCATCTTGTGCGCCGCTTCGGTGTCCTGTTCTTCGACCCAACGCTTGGCCAGCATGTATTCTTCTTCCGGCTCAAGCAGAGGAAACTTACGGATTTCCTGCATATAGCGGTTCAGACCGCCTTCGGGCGTCGGAGCAGGGAGATTTGCATAATTTGCCATTCGTCCGTGTCCCTCCATATAATGTTTAGAGCTTTAACATAGCATATGGGTCATCTATGTTGCCCTTTCAAGGGGACCGCTAACAGTTTGATCTTAAGCTATCATTAAGAAAAGCTAAGTTTTTGTGTATCACGGCTTTTTGCGCATTATGACACCGGTGCGCGGAGCGTGTCGAGCAGGGTTTGCATGTCTTGCGGCAGCGGTGCCTCAAAGCGCAGTTTCCGGCCCGAAACCGGGTGGTCAAAACCCAGCACCGCCGCATGCAGCGCCTGACGCGGAAAGCTCTGCACGGCCGTTGCCGCCGCGTCGCCCAGTGCGCGCGCAGGCAGTTTCCGCTTGCCGCCGTACACCGGGTCTCCGACCAGACCGTGCCCGGCATGGGCCATATGTACCCGGATCTGATGGGTGCGTCCGGTTTCCAGCCAGCATTCGACCAGCGCCAGAACCGGTGGGGCGCCGAATGTTTCGACAACCCGCGCCCGTGTCACCGCATGTCGCCCACCGTGAAACACCACCGCCTGCTTCTGCCGGTCGGCGCGATGCCGGGCTAGTTGGGTGGTCAGCCGCAGGATGTTGCCCGGCTCGAAACTCACCCCCTTGACGCCGCGCAAGCGCGGATCGCTGGCGTCGGGCACGCCGAAACACAGCGCCCGGTAGTTCCGCTCGACCGTGTGGGCCTCGAACTGCGCGGCGAGTCCCTGGTGCGCGGCATCGGATTTGGCGACGACCAGCAGCCCGCTCGTGTCCTTGTCGATGCGGTGAACGATGCCTGGGCGTCTCACGCCACCGACACCGGACAGATCGGCCCCGCAATGGTGCAGCAGCGCGTTCACCAGTGTCCCGTCCGGCGATCCCGGCGCGGGATGCACGACCATACCCGCCGGCTTGTCGATGACGATCAGGTCTTCGTCCTCGAAAAAGATGGCAAGCGGGATGTCCTGCGGACCGATATGGCTTTCGGCGGCGTCCTCGACCGAAATCGCCACTCGCGCACCTTCCGCCACGCGCGCCTTTGCATCGGTGACGATGGTGCCGTCCACCGCCACCGCGCCGCCCTCGATCAGCCGGGCCAATCGTGTGCGCGACAGGTTCTCCGCGGCTGGCACATCCCGCGAAAGCGCCTTATCAAGGCGGGGCGGCGGCGCGGCCGCGATCTCGAACTCTATCAGGCGGATGCCCATGAACGTCCCTTCCGACCCCCAGGAACCGCAGGAAACGCCGCAACTGCGGTTGCTCAGACGCATGGTCATGGCGTTGACCGCGGTGATGATTGGCGGGGTTCTAGTGACATTCGCGCTGATTGTCATCCGCTTGTCGGATCGCACCCCGACATTGCCCGAGCAGGTCGAACTGCCCGACGGCGCGCGCGCGCAGGCGGTGACGATCGGCAACAACTGGTATGCCGTCGTCACGGATGACGATCGCATCCTGATTTTCGACAAGACCACCGGCAATCTGCGGCAAAGCGTGTCGATCGACTAGGACCGGACCTGCCCGCCGACCGGTCCGAACAGGGTTTCCCAGCCCGGCGGCACCCGCCAGCGCACTCTCCCGGCAGGCGCAAGACGTTCGGCCAGTAAGTAGAGCGCCACGAGCAGCATCGCGGCCGCGTGACCTGTCGCGACCGTCAATGGCACGATCATCCAGGGCCAGCAGGCACCAACGCAGGCAAGCCCTGTGGCGACCCCGTGTCGGGCGCAGTCCGGCAGCGCCCGCGGCGCTCCGGCGCCGATCCGGTACACGCGATGGCACCGGTTCCGGGCGGCTTGGGCCGGGGGTGACGCGCTCCAGCCCAGCGCGAGAACCAGGGCTACACCGAAGCTGGTCAGCGGCGGCAGCAGCGCCGACAGAGCCACCGCGGCCGGCACCAGAACCAGCCCGGCCAGCACCCAGACCGCCGTATAGGACAGCCCGAACAGGGCGGCGCCCCAGCCGCGCCACGCCCTTCCGCAGGAGCGCCAGACATGCGCCATCTGCAGCGACACCAGCGGCGGCATCATGACCACGACCATCACGACCCAATCCGCAACCAGCAGGCCCGGGGACCAGATCAGCGCAGTCAGAGCGACCGGATCAATCAGATCAGACAGCGAAACCCGCCCGCAGATCGCCGACACCCGCGCGGCCTCAGGCAATAGGACATAGACGGCGAACCCCACCCCCGACAGCGCCAGCAGCCAGGGCATCGGCCCCAGCCCGAGCTGCGCAAGAAACGCGCGGAACCGCACGATTCAGCCCAGTTCCTGCTTGTAGATGCTGACCCGTTCCACCGTGATCGGCGGTTCCCCCGCCGTCGGCTGGTTCAACTCCACCTCGATCCGGTCCAGCGCGCCGGCACCGGCGGCCTGCAGATCCTGCACCAGGCCCGTTATGTCGAGTGCCGCCGACAAGCCGTTGCCCGCATGGACGCCCTCGGTCGAGGTGGCCTTGGCCAATCCGAAAAGCGCCACGGTATCGACGGGGCGCAGATCCTCGGTTCCGTCCGCCTTCGGAACCCTTATGGACACCTGCAGAACGCCCGTGGCCGACGTGCCGCGCACGCCTTCGAGGTTCAGGTAGATCCGCGTCCGGGCCGCGACCGCGCCGGGCGCCTCTGCTTCGCTTGCAAGTCCCTCCGCAACCGTCACATCGGTGCTGACCGGCGTTTCGGTCACGGTCAGCGGTGCGGCATTGGCCCCCATCAGCGCCGATCCGCCAGAGAAAGAGGATGCGGGCATGACAGCCTCCGGCAACGGTCCTCCGGCCACCGGCTGGGCAATGCCGGTGCCGTCGTGAAGCGTATCATAACTTGGGGCCAGCGGACCACCGGGCAGCGTATCGCCGGGAATGAAGACATCCCCGCCGCCCGCCGGATTGGGCATCAGGAACTGGCGCGGGAAAGGCCCGTTGCGCCAGGCGCTGCTGCTTTCCTGCGCGTTGGACGGATCGCTCATCCACGCTTCCCACAGCCGGTCGATGTTGCAGTGGTGCAGCCAGAAGATCGGATCGAGTGCTGCAAAATCCGGGTCGCTCATCCAGCCGGCATTCTGCCCGACGCCGCCCACCAGCACGTGAACGCGGTTGTGCGGGTCCAGTTCCACCGCGCCGCTCAGATTGCCCTGCTGGGCAAAGCCGCTGATCGCTCCGCCATAGCCGCTGGTGCCGGGCGCGGCAGTGTAGGGCGCCGGTTGGGTCTGCGCGTTCAGGCTGATGTCGGCCGGGAACCACGGCTGCGGTCCCAGCACCTGCGTGCCGTTGCGCGGCGCCTGCGACAAGGGGTTGGCGGTGCCGTCCGGCAGGGTCGCATCGAGAAACTCCTGCGGGATCGCCCGCGCGTTGGGCTCCGTGTCGTTCAGATAGTTCCAATAGGGCAAGGCCCAGTCCGCAGGGCCACCCTGCGCCACGATCCAGGCATCGAGAATGGCCTCGAACGCGGCCAGATATCCCCGGTGCCAGGGCAGAAAGAACCATCCGGCATGCTGGCACTGGTTGAAGATGATGTCCTGCTCCTGCTGGGGTGGCAGCGACCCGGCCGAGGCAAGTAGCCCCTGCTGCAGCCAGCCCTGCACGTTGATGCCGTGTATCGCGCCCAGATACCACCAGCTGGTCCGGTCCGCCGGTGCGCGCGACTGCAAGTCCCGCACCGCCCGCGCATACCACAAGACCTCTTCGGCCCATGGACCGTTCAACTTGGCGATGTCCCTGCGAATTCCGGCCATTTCAATCCCTCCCTGCTGAAATCCTTGCTGAAATCGTGCCGCTGCCCGGCGTCAAAGCGCCGATCCGGTCGCGGCGCACCCAAACAGGCGCGAAGCCAACTGCGCCGAGACTACCATGAATTGCAGATTGAATCACGCCGCCTGGCCGGTACCGGCGGGGTCGGTCGGTATGTGGTGGGGGCCTGAATGGTACCGCCTCCCCGGCTCGAACGGGGGACCTCTGGATCCACAATCCAGCGCTCTAACCAACTGAGCTAAGGCGGCACTCGTGAGGGGCGATGTATCCAACAGCTCGGATGAATGCAAGGGTGTCAAAGCAAAATTCGCCAGCTTTGTTCGACCAGATCGACGCCGAAGGAATGTACCGGTTTGCTGTCCACCAACACCCATCCGGTGGCCGCGTAGAGCGCACAGGCCGCGCGGTGGCTTTCATGCGTCCAGAGCACCATGTCGCGATACCCGGCCGCGCGGGCGAAGCCCATGCACGTGGCGAGCAGGCGCTTGCCCAGCCCCTTGCCGCGCGCCTCGGGCACCAGGAGGAACAGGCGCAGCTTGGCCGTGTCGCCGCCGGCGGAGACGCAAAAGATGCTGCCCAGCCGCTGCCCGCCGGCCTCGGCGATCCAGCCCCGCTCCCGCGCCGGATCATGGTTGCGGAGGAAGTCGTCCAGGATCTCGGCCACCAGCGGGGCGAACGTGTCGTCAAAACCCTCGTCCCGCGCATAGAGCGTGCCATGCCTTTCGACCAGCCAGGGGGCGTCATCGGGGCGGAACGGGCGGAGCAGAGGCGGTGTCATGCCCCATCAGACCGCAGGAGGCGCTTGATTCTCAACCCGTTGCGGGCTAGCACGAGGCTCCCGCTTCCGGAGGCTGTCATGGGCATCAACACCGAACGCGACATCGAGGCCAACCTGCAGATCGGCCCCACCGATCAGGGCATGGTGCGGCTGTTCGTCGAAGCCGGCGACGTCGAGATCCCGATGGACTTCGATCCCGAAGAAGCCGATGAAATCGCAGAGGAAATCCGCGCCGCCGCCCAGGCCGCGCGCAGCGTAAGGGGCTGACTGGCTACAGTTTCGGATCGCGCAGGGCGCGCAGGCGCCGGGCGGCATCCATGGCGAATTTCTGGATCATCTTCTTGCGCCGCGCCGGGGCCAGCCTGCTTTCCGGCGCCATCCGGACGATCTCCGCATCATAGGCGTCGGCGATGATCAAGCCGGTTTCCGTTGGAAGCAGGTCGGTGGGGAAGTCGATGTCGACGGCCCAGAAGAAGCGGTCGCACCAGTCCAGGTAGCCGTGCCATTTGGAATCCGTCTGGTAGTCGGCGCGGCTGGACTTGCATTCGATCACCCAGAGCTCCCCCCGCGGGCCGAGCCCCATCACGTCCACGCGCAGCCCGCGCGCAGGCACGAATTCTTCAACGGAAACAAAGCCATGGCTGGCCAGATGGCGGGCCACGCCGCGCGCGAGTCTTTGTCCGGGCTGCAGATCCAGGGTCATGGGACAAGGGTGAACAATAAGGGAACGGAAATCAAGATGGCAGGCGCCGGGGCCGCGGCGCAGATGCGCTCGCAAGACCCGCCGGTCCGGCCATCTGTCCGGTTTGTACACGGTCCCGAGCGCGGTTCTTCCGGTTTGTACCAGTTCTGGCGGCCGGTTTGCGCGGCCAGGCGGGGCGGAGACCGCTCTGCCAATCGGCAACGTGCGGGCGATCGTTTTCAGCTGACCCCTTGTGCAAACCGGCCGGGGCGCCTAGTTAGGCCGGTGGCGGGTTCTGCCCTTCTCGTGTCAGGCAGTATTCCGGTGGCCTTAAACATTTCCGAGGGAGCTGGCTCTGTTCAGGTCCTGGCCTGATTACCTGGCGCCCACCTGTACATGCAGGTCCTCGGGAATCGACGCCGCACGGTTGACTGGCGGTCCCGCCACGGTTCCGGCCGACGCGATCAGCGTCGGGCCGAAGCCTCCTGATGCGCCACGGCCGGTTCGAAGTCGCGCGCCACGGGGGTGCCGCGCTGCGGGCCCTGGGGCTTTTCGGCCATGCTCATGATCGCCCAGGCGAACTGCACGCCGGCGAACACGATCCCGTTCATGAACCAGATCATCCCCAGCGCCAGCAGGCCGCTGTCGGAGCCGGCGATCAGCCCGCGCAGATTGGCGACGTTCACGGCCAGAAGCAGCCCCACGAACACCGCAGAGAGGGCAAAGCCGATGGCGACCTGGGTGATGTAGAGGCGGATCAGTTTCGGCATGGCGAGTCTCCTTGCGCTGTGACATTCAGTCTAGCGCATGTGAGACCGGGGTCCAGCACAGTTTGTCGTGTCAGAACGCCTCAGGCCGGGCCTCGCGGGCCATGTGGTCGAGCACCGCGTTGACGAATTTCGGCTCCTTGCCTTCGGGAAAGAAGGCGCGCGCGATGTCCACGAATTCGGTGATCACCACCTTGGGCGGCGTGTCGCTTTGCGTCAGTTCCGCGCCGGCGGCGCGGAAGGCGGCGCGCAGCGTGGGGTCGATCCGGCCGATCGGCCATTTCGCCACCAGCGCCCGGTCGGTCATCTGGTCGATCGGGGCCTGATAGTTCACTGCGTCATCGACCAGCTTGCGAAACAGCGCGATGTCGCCGTCGATCATCTCGTGGCCGTCATAGACCGCGCCGAACCGGTGGTCGAGAAACTCGTGCACGACCTGTTCCACGGTCTGACCCGAGCGTTCCATCTGGAACAGGGCCTGCACCGCATAGAGCCGCGCGGCGGATTTGCTCATGCGGTTCCGGCTGCCCGGTCGGGACGTTTGCCTGGTGGTCATGTTGCAGAGGGTCCGTTGTTGTCGCCCGCCAGGAGGATGGACTCGGACGGCGGTTTGAACCCGACGCCCTTCTTCAAGGCGCCCCATTTACGGCTGAGCGCGACCAGATGCAAGGCCGCGGCGGCCGCCCCGGCCCCCTTGTTCATCTGCGCCGGATCGGCCCGGACCCGGGCCTGAGCCTCGTTCTCGACCGTCAGGATGCCGTTGCCGATGCACAGACCCTGCAGGCCCAGCAGCTGCAGCGCGCGGCTGGAATCGTTGCAGACGGTTTCGTAATGGGTGGTTTCGCCCCGGATGACGCAGCCCAGCGCCACGTAGCCGTCGAAATTGCACTGCCGGTCCGCCATGGCGATGGCGGTCGGCACTTCGAGCGCGCCGGGAACCTCGACGATCTCGAAGCTTCCCCCGGCGGCCTCGATCTCGGCGGTCGCGCCGGCGATCAGATCGTCCGCGATATGGCGGTAGAACGGCGCAACCACGATCAGCAGTTTCACCGGCCGGTCAAATTCCGGCCGCGGCAGGGCGCCATGCTTGTCTTGTTCAGCCACGGTCAGTCATCCTTCATGATTGGCCTGGTCCCGACGATGGACAGTCCGAACGCGTCCAGGCCGAGATATTTCGTTTGCGGCGAGTCGGTCAGCAGGATCAGCTCGTGAATGCCCATCTTGGACAGGATCTGCGCGCCCAACCCGGTTTGCTTGATGGTGCGGGGGCCTTCGTCCTCGGTGGCATAGAGCGAATTGCGGGGGTTGCGGAACAGGCAGACGACGCCGCGGCCCTCGGCGGCGATCTTTTCCATCGCGCGGGGCAGTTCCTGCGGCGATTTCGGCCCCAGCCCCAGCACGTCGGACGCCTCGTGCAGCGCATGGGTGCGGATCAGCACCGGGTCGGGCGTGGTGATGTCGCCCTTGATCATCGCCACATGCTCGATCCCGTGCGTCTGATCGGTGAAGATCCGCATCTCCCATTCGCCGCCATAGGCCGACGTCACCGTCTGGCGCGAGGTTTCGACCACCAGGTTGTCGTTACGGGAACGATAGGCGATCAGATCGCTGATGGTGCCGATCTTGAGCCCGTGTTCCCGGGCGAATTCGACCAGATCGGGCAGCCGGGCCATGGTGCCGTCGGGCTTCATGATCTCGCAGATCACGCCGGAGGGGTTCAGACCCGCCAGGCGCGAGATGTCCACCGCCGCCTCGGTATGGCCGGCGCGCACCAGCACCCCGCCGCGCTTGGCGCGCAGCGGAAAGACATGGCCCGGCGTGGCCAGGTGCGCCATCGTGTTCTGTTCGTTGATCGCGGTCTTGATCGTCAGCGCCCGGTCCGCCGCAGAGATGCCGGTGGTCACGCCCTCGCGGGCCTCGATGGACACGGTGAAGGCGGTTTCGTGCCGCGAGGAGTTGTTGACGGCCATCATCGGCAGGCCCAGCCGGTCGATCCGCTCGGCCGTCATCGGCAGGCAGATCAAGCCGCGGCCATGGGTGGCCATGAAGTTGATCGCCGCGGCATCGGCGAATTCCGCCGCGATGCACAGATCGCCCTCGTTCTCGCGATCCTCGTGATCGACGAGGATGTACATGCGGCCCTGGCGGGCGTCCTCGATGATGTCTTCGATCGGGCTGATCGCGTCGCGCAGCCGGGCTTCGATCGGGCCTGGGGTCTCAAAGCTCATGGGGCAGCCTTTCGCAGAGCATCCGTTGCAGGGCGGGATAGACCACGCGGGCCGCAAAGGCCAGACCGCAAACGGCATGGGCGGGGCCGGACGCGGCGTTCCCGGTCCCGGCCGCCGCCGGGCCGGGGCGGGTCAGGCCGTTTCGGCCAGCCGGGCCACGTAGCGCGCCAGGGTGTCGATTTCGAGGTTCACCCGGTCGCCCGCCGCGACCTCGCCCCAGGTCGTCACCTCCTTGGTGTGCGGAATGATGTTGATCCCGAAATCGCGCCCCTGCACGTCGTTCACCGTGAGCGAGGTGCCGTTCAGGGCGACAGAACCCTTGGGGGCGATGAAGCGGGCCAGATCCGCGGGGGCGCGGAAGGTCACGCGGGTGCTGTCGCCCTCGTCCGCGACCGCGATCACCTCGGCCACCCCGTCCACATGCCCCGACACGATGTGGCCGCCCAGTTCGTCGCCGACCTTGAGCGCGCGTTCCAGGTTCACCCGCTTGCCGGTGCGCCAGGTGCCGAGGTTGGTCTTGGACACGGTTTCGGCGCTGATCTGCACGTCGTACCAGTCGGCGCCCAGCGCGATCACGGTCAGGCAGACGCCGTCGCTGGCGATCGAGGCGCCGATGTCGATCGTGCCGGTATCGTAGCCGGTGCGGATCCGGGCGCGCAGATCGCCCTGCTGGTCCAGCTCGACCACGGTGCCGATATCGGTGACGATCCCTGTGAACATGGCGTTAAATCTCCGGGGCTAGCGTTCAGAGCCGACCTAGCGGTCCTGACCGGCTCGGGCAAGCCCCGGCTTGCGTCAAAACCCGGCCGGGGTCATAGTTTCGGCCAAAAGATCAACGATACTCACGTCGAGCAGCCATCGTGACACGAAGACCAGTGAAACCCCAAGACACAGCCTGCGGCCGGGTGTTCCTGTTCCTGCAGGGTCCGCACGGCCCGTTCTTCTCGATGCTGGCCGGCATGTTGCGCAAGGCCGGCGGCACCGTCTGGCGGGTCGGGTTCAACGCGGGCGACCGGGCGTTCTGGTTCGACAGGCGGAGCTACATCGCGTTTCGCGACCGGCCGGAGCGGTGGCCGGGGACGCTGGACGCGCTGCTGGAGCGGCTGGGCGTCACCGACATCGTGCTCTATGGCGACACCCGCCCGATCCATGCGCAGGCGGTCGCGGCGGCGCGGGCGCGCGGGCTGACGGTTCACGTCTTCGAGGAGGGGTATCTGCGGCCCTGGTGGGTCACGTATGAACGCGGCGGGTCGAACGGCCATTCGCGCCTGATGCAGCTGGAGGTCGCCGAGATGCGGGCGGCGCTGGAACGCGGGGAGGCCGATCAGCCGCCGCCGCCCGCGCATTGGGGCGACATGCGCCAGCACGTGTTCTATGGCGCGCTCTATCACTGGTTCGTGATGTTCCTCAATCGCGGCTACCGCCATTTCCGCCCCCATCGCGCGGTGCCGGTGTCCAAGGAATTCCAGCTTTATTTCAAACGCTTGCTGTGGATGCCGGTGCGCCGGATCGAACGCCTGCTGGCCACCGCCCGCACCCGCCGGGGCGGCAATCCCTATCACCTGGTGCTGCTGCAGCTCGAACATGACAGCTCGTTCCGGAGCCATTCCGAATTCGCCAGCATGACGGAGTTTCTCGAACTGGTCATGGCCGGGTTCGCCCGCGGCGCCCCGCGCCATCATCACCTGGTGATCAAGGAACACCCGCTGGAAAACCATCGCGTCCCGCTGCACCGCGAGGTGCGGCGGCTGACGCGGCAGCACGGCCTGACAGGCCGGGTCCACTATGTGCCCGGCGGCAAGCTGGCGCGGCTTCTGAACGACGCGCGGAGCGCGGTCACGATCAACTCGACCGCCGGTCAGCAGGCGCTGTGGCGGGGCATTCCGCTGCGGGTCTTCGGGCGGTCCGTCTATGCCAAGCCGGACTTCGTCTCGTTCCAGCCGATCGAGGCGTTCTTTGCCCGCCCGCAACAGCCGGACCGGGCGGCCTATCGCGACTATCGCCGTTTTCTGCTGGAAACCAGCCAGGTGCCGGGCGGGTTCTATTCCGGCCGCGGGCGCCGGCAGCTGCTGCGGCAGGTGGTGGACCTGATGCTCCGGCACGCTGATCCCTATGCCGCGCGGCTGGCCGATACAGAGTCCCGGAAGCCACAGTTGCGGGTCTTTGGCTGAGCCCCGGCCCTGCTTTCGCTGGAAGTCGCGGACGGAACCAGATAAATTGCCAGCAAAAATACGAGGCAGGAAAATCGAGGAGCCCCCGGCCGTGAAGCTCTCCCCCCGCAGATGGGCACAGTATTGTGCCCTCTTGATTTCTGTTGCGATGCTGGCCTCTTGCGCGCTTCCCAAATCCGGACCGAGCGAGAAGGAAATTCTGGCCGGAGCGGTCGAGGAAGGCGGCAACGCGCATGTCGTTCTGGTGGACGACCGCGTGGCGCGCGCCGCGGCGGGGATACCCAATCTGGGCTTTTCCTCGGCCTTTCGCAGCGCGACCAGCATCACCGCCGACACGATCCGTCCCGGCGACGTGCTGGGCCTGACCGTGTGGGAGAATGTCGATGACGGGCTGCTGACCGGCGATATCGGCAATTCGACGGTTCTGGAAGAGGTGCAGGTGGACAGCGACGGGTTCATCTTCGTGCCCTATGCGGGCCGGGTTCGCGCCGCCGGCAACACGCCCGAACAGTTGCGGGAACTCATCACCGCGAAACTCCAGGACCAGACCCCCGATCCGCAGGTGCAGGTCCGGCGTCTGGCCGGCGACGGGGCGACGGTGGCCCTGACCGGGGCGGTGGGCGCACCCGGCGTCTATCCGATCGAACGGCCGACCCGGACGCTGGCCAACATGCTGGCGCGGGCCGGCGGCATCGCCGTGGAACCGGAAATCGCGCTGGTCACGGTGATCCGCGGCCAGCACAGGGGCACGATCTGGTATCAGGATCTGTTCAAGGATCCGGGCCTCGACATCGCCTTGCGCGGCGGCGACAAGATTCTGGTGGAAAAGGACACCCGATCCTATACCGCGCTGGGATCGACCAGCAGTCAGGCGCGCGTCGCCTTCGAGAGCCAGGATCTGTCGGCGCTGGAGGCGCTGGCCCAGGTCGGCGGCCTGCAATCCTTTGCCTCGGACCCGACCGGCATCTTCGTTCTGCGCCGCGAATCGCAGGACATCGCGCGCAAGGTGCTGGCGCGGCCCGATCTGCAGGGCGATCAGCGGCTCATCTACGTGCTGAACCTGACCGCCCCCAACGGGCTGTTCGTCGCCCGCGACTTCGTGATCCGCGATGACGACACGATCTATGTCACCGAGGCGCCCTATGCCCAGTGGACCAAGACCATTTCGCTGGTTGCCGGCGGCCTGACCCCCTTTGCCAATGTCGCGACGCTGACCGGCGGGTGACGGTGGCGCAGCCCCCCCATTCCGCGGCCGGGGGCGCAGGCTCCCGGCTGTTCGTGTACAACGGGGGGTTTCTGACGCAGCGGCAGCTGCGGCGGATCCTGTCGCTGAAGGGCCATGACGTCCGGTTGGGTCTGCCGGGCGCGGGCGATCTGGTGGGGGTCTGGGGCGACAGCCCGACCGCGTGGCGCGGGCAAGCCGTGGCGGCGCGGCGCGGCGTTCCGGTTCTGCGGGTCGAGGACGCCTTCCTGCGCTCGCTGCATCCCGGCCGCGGCGGCGAGCCGCCGCTGGGCCTGCTGCTGGACCGGTCCGGCCTGCATTTCGACCCGGCGGCCCCGTCGGATCTGGAGACCCTGCTGGCCACGCATCCGCTGGACGACACCGCGCTTCTGGACCGGGCGCGCGGGGCGATTGAACGTCTGCGCGAGTCGCATCTGAGCAAGTATTCCGCCTTTGACCCGAGCGCCGAGGTGCCCGCGCCCGGCTATGTTCTGGTGATCGACCAGACCCGCGGCGATGCCGCCGTCCGGGCCAGCGGCGGCACCGAGGCGCGGTTTCGGGAAATGCTGATCTTTGCGCAGGAGGAGCATCCGGGCGCGCCGGTGGTCATCAAGACGCATCCCGAAACGGCGGCCGGCCATCGCGGCGGGCACTATGATGCGCGGGACGCCAGCGACCGCGTGACGCTGCTGGACCGGGCGGTGAGCCCCTGGGCGCTGCTGGAAGGTGCGGTGGGCGTCTATACGCTGTCGTCGCAGATGGGGTTCGAGGCGATCCTGGCCGGGCACAGGCCGCGGGTGTTCGGGCAGCCGTTCTATGCCGGTTGGGGGCTGACGCAGGACGAAGACCCGCCGCCCCGGCGGCAGCGCAGCCTGACCCGCGCGCAGCTCTTTGCCGGGGCGATGCTGCTCTATCCGGTCTGGTACGATCCCTGCCGCGACCGGCTGTGCGAGCTGGAAACCGTGCTGGACATGCTGGAAGCGCAGGCGCGGGCCTGGCGCGAGGATCACCGGGGCTGGACGGCGGCGGGAATGCGGCTGTGGAAACGGCCGCATCTGAAGCGGATGTTCGGCCGGCACGGGCGGCTGCGCTTTGCCGAGGCGCGCGATCCGTCCGGGTCGGTGCCGCACATGGTCTGGGCCGGGCGGGCCGGGGAGGCCGAGGATGTGGTACGGGTCGAGGACGGTTTCCTGCGCTCGCGCGGGTTGGGGGCGGAGCTGGTGCCGCCGCTGTCGCTGGTGGCCGACGATCTGGGCATCTACTATGACCCCACCCGGCCCAGCCGGCTGGAGAGCCTGATCGCCCGGCGCGAGACGCTGCGGCCGGATCAGCGCCTGCGGGCCGAGCGGCTGATGGCGCGGCTGATCCGGCTGGGGCTGAGCAAGTACAATCTGGGCGGCGATCCGCCCGCCCTGCCCGAGGGGCGCCGGATTCTGGTTCCGGGGCAGGTCGAGGACGACATGTCGATCCGCAAGGGCGCCGGCGGCCTGCGCACCAATCTGGATCTGCTGCGCGCGGCGCGGGCGGCCAACCCGGATGCGGTGATCGTCTACAAGCCGCATCCGGATGTCGAAGCCGGGCTGCGCGACGGCGCGATCACGGCGGAGGGGATCGCCGACGCGGTCGCCGCGCACAGCGATGTCGCGACGCTGCTGGCCGAGGTGCAGGAGGTCTGGACGATCACCTCGCTGACCGGGTTCGAGGCGCTGATCCGGGGCCTGAAGGTCACGACCCTGGGCGCGCCGTTCTATGCCGGCTGGGGGTTGACCACGGATCTGGGGTCGGTGCCGGCGCGGCGGGGGGCGCGCCCGTCGGTGGCGGGCCTGGTTCACGCCGCGCTGATCGACTATCCGCGCTATCGCGACCCGGTCACGGGCCTGCCCTGCCCGGTCGAGGTGATCGTGGACCGGCTGGCGGCGGGCGAGATCCCGACGCCCGGCGCGGGCAACCGGCTGCTGGCCAAGGCGCAGGGGGTGCTGGCCACCCATGCGCGGTTCTGGCGCTGAGGCGGCCGCGGCCGGAGTTCACCCCAGCCCGCGCGTCCAGCGCATCAGGAGGTCGGGGCCGACGGGCCGGGTTTCGACCAGTTCGAAGCGCGGCGCGTCCTCAAGACGGTCCAGCCCCAGCGCGCCGACCGCGGGCAAGCCCTCGGCGCCGATCGCCAGCCCGGCGGCGAACCCGACCAGGTCATCCACCAGATCCTCGGCCAGCAGCGACGCCGCCAGGGCCGAGCCGCCCTCGCAGAACACCCGCGTCAGGCCGGCCTGGCCCAGTTGCTGCAACAGGTCGGCGGCGTCGATCCGGGTGGCGCGCACGGCGCAGGGGATCAGCCGCGCGCCCAGACCCTCCCAGGCGCGCAGCCGCTCGGCATCGGCGCCGGGGCCGTGGCACAGCCAGACCGGCGTTTCGGCGGCGGTGCGGGCCAGTTGCCCCATCAGCGGCAGGTCGAGATGCCGCGACACCACCACCCGGACCGGCTGGCGCCCTATGCCGAGGTCGCGCACGGTGAGTGACGGGTCATCGGCGCGCGCGGTGCCCGCGCCGACCATCACCGCATCGTGGCGGGCGCGCAGGGCGTGCACCGCGCGCCGCGCCTGCGGCGCGGTGATCCACTTGCTCTGCCCGGTCGCGGTGGCGATCCGGCCGTCGAAGCTGCTGGCCAGCTTGAGCGTGACCAGCGGGCGGCCCTGTTCGGTCTTGAGAAAGAACCCGGCGTGATCCCGCGCGGCCCGGTCCCGCAGAACGCCGGTCGTCACCTCGATCCCCGCCGCCCGCAGCATGGCGAAGCCCTGCCCGGCCACGCGCGGATCGCTGTCCTCGACGGCGCAGACCACCCGCGCCACCCCGGCCGCGATCAGCGCCTCGGCGCAGGGTGGGGTTTCGCCGTGATGGGCGCAGGGCTCCAGCGAGACATAGGCCGTCGCGCCGCGCGCCGCCGGCCCCGCCTGGGCCAGCGCCTCGGTCTCGCCATGCGGACGCCCGCCAGGCTGGGTCCAGCCGCGCCCGACGATCCGCCCGTCCCGCACGATCACGCAGCCCACGGCCGGGTTGGGCCAGCACGTGCCCTGCCCGCGCCGGCCCAGGGACAAGGCCAGCGCCATGTATCGCGTGTCGGTTTCGCTCACTCTTCGGGGGTCGGCTGCGGCGGTCGCAATTCGTGGACGAATTCCTCGAAATCATCGGCCGCCTGGAAGTTCTTGTAGACGCTGGCGAAGCGGACATAGGCCACCGTGTCGATCCGCGCCAGGGCTTCCATGACGATCTCGCCGATCTTGTGCGAAGGGATGTCGGTTTCGCCCATGCTTTCAAGCCGGCGCACGATGCCCGAGATCATCTGGTCGATCCGTTCCGGGTCGATCGGGCGCTTCTGCATCGAGATGCGGATCGAGCGTTCCAGCTTGTCGCGGTCGAAATCCTCGCGCTTGCCGCTGGACTTGATGACGACGAGATCGCGCAGCTGCACCCGTTCATAGGTGGTGAACCGCCCGCCGCACGCGGGACAGAAGCGGCGCCGCCGGATGGCCACGTGATCTTCTGCTGGTCGTGAATCTTTTACCTGAGTGTCGATATTTCCGCAAAACGGGCAGCGCATCCGCCGTCTCCTCGTCCCATGTCCGCCTCTTTTTGTGAGTGCTTCGGCTCACTTATCCACAACTATAGGGCAGACGCTAGGATTTGGGTAGTGGTGATTTCGTGACGCAACATGCGGCGTGGTGCGCCGGCGTGTCCCGCGGGTCAAGCCGCCCGCGGGCCGAACCGCCGATGCCCTTCGCGCCCGTGCCAGAACCCGTTGGACAGCGGTGCGGGCAGTTCAAGCGCCGCAAGGCGCGCGGCGGTCTCGTCGGCGTCGCAGCGCCCGCCGATGCGGTCGGCGAAGACCCGCGCCACCGCCACCATGTCCACGTCCTGCGGCATCAGGCGGAAATGGCTGACGCCCATGGCGGCCATCTCGTCGATCTCGGCATTCAGGCAGATGTACGACCGTGACTGGGTCTGGATGCCATTGACCACGAGGAAGGCCTGCCCCGTCACCGTGTCGAGCGGCATTCCGTCCGGATCGTTTTCGCAGACAAAAAGGCAGTTGTCCTTGGTCCGGCAATGGGCGCGGGCATGGTAGCAGCGCGCCGACAGGGCGAGGCCGGCGCGACCGAAGACCTGCACCTCGCAGCCCAGGCCGAGGTCGCCGGCGGCGCGCGCCATCTCTCCGACGACGCGCGCCGGCAGCTCCACCGGCAGGGTGACGTGGGTCGCACCCTGACGCGCGAGCCAGGCCAGCGTGTGTTCGTTGTAGACGTTCATGAACCCGCCCAGCCGATGCGGCCGCCCGCCGATGTGATACAGCCCGGCGGCATTGTTCAGCTCGATCTCGTGGCTGTCGGTCTCGCAGAAGTCGCGCATCATGTTGCGTTCGCGCCGGATCACCACTTCGGACAGCGACGTCAGCACCACCGTCTTGCCGCCGCGTTCCAGCCGTTCGATCACCTCGGGCATGTGCGGGTCGAAGAACGGCGTCCGCTTGGAACAGATCGCCTCGCCCAGATAGACCGTGTCAACCGGCGCCTCGTCGGCGATGCGGGCGTAGAACTCCCGCTTTCTCTCCGCATCCCAGTGGTAAAGCACCGGCCCCAGTGTCAGCTTGCCTGCCATCTCACTCACCGCCATTTCTTCGATCCGGCCGCGCCGACCGTCTGCTTCTGTCCTTCGGTCAGCGCGACAAGGTCCGCCAGGTCCGGCTCCTGCCCCGCCAGCACGTTGTCCACCGCGGCCCGGAAGGACGAAACCACCTGGCGCACATAGGCCCGCGAACGCTGGCGGCCCTCGATCTTGAACGCTTCGACCCCCGCCGCCATCAGTTGCGGCAGAAGCGAGGACAGGTTCAGGCTGACGGGTTCCTCGAAGGCGTAATAGGCATCGTCGCGATGCGGCGCCCGGTAGCGGCCCTTGCAGATGGTCGGATAGCCGGCCTGTTCCTCGGCGCCGAAGCGGTCGATCGTGAAGGCCCCCAGCCGGGTCGCGACGGAACCGTCGGGCTCCTTGTCGTAATGCACCTGCGCGGCCGGCGAGCAGACGCCATCCATGTTGGTGGATTGCCCGGTCACGTAGTTGGTCAGGCTGCACCGCCCCTCGACCATCAGGCCGTGATTGCCGAAGATGAAGGTTTCGATCTCGCAGGGAATCTCGGCCTTGACCTCGCGGATCTCGGGCACGGTCAGAATGCGCGGCAACACCACGCGCTTGACGCCGAATTCCCGGACGTAATAGCGGATCGCCTCGGGGCTTGAAGCGGCGGCCTGGACCGACAGGTGCAGGCGCAGATCCGGATGGGTCGCGGCGGCATAGGCCGCAACGCCGATATCCGCCACGATCACCGCATCGACGCCCATGCGCGCGCCCGCATCCACGGCATCGCGCCAAAGGTCGAACCGCCCCGCCGTGGGAAAGCTGTTGACCGCCAGGAGCACCCTGGCGCCCCTGGCCTGGGCGTAGGCGACGCCCTGAGCCATCTCGTCGGGCGTGAAGTTCAGCCCCGGGAAGTTGCGCGCATTGGTGGCGTTCTGGAATCCGCAATAGACCGCATCCGCACCGGCATCGACCGCGGTTCGCAGCGCGGCCGGAGTGCCCGCGGGACAGACGAGTTCGGGGCGTTTCATTCGGCCTTCCTCCGCCGGTCGCCGGCGCGCCTGAGCGCCGCCAGAAGGGCGTGACCGGGCGCACCGAATAGGCCCGCGGCATCCTCGGCGATCGAGCCGTCCACATCGTCGAGCGCGTTGCGCAGGCACACCACCGCTTCGGTATTGCCGGTGATGTCGAGGTCGCGCGAGAAGAACAGCGCATCGCCGTCGCCATTGCCGTCGACCAGCGACAGCAGGTCGAAGAATGCGCCCGCGATGCGGGCATCCGACGGCGGTTCGGCCTGCCGGGAGCAGGCGCGGAACTGCAGGTTGGCCGGGTCCGGCACCAGCAGCAGCACGAAGGGCAGACCCTGTGCATCGATCACGAACCGGGCGCTGCGGTGCGGCCCGAGGCGGTCGAAAAGCGACGGATGCCGCCGCGCGACCCGCTGCGCGACGGCCGCGAGAACCGGTTGCAGAAGGAACAGCGGCAGCGGCAACCGGAACGGTCCGCGCCGGGCGGAAGGCGGGGAATCGTGGGCAATCTCGTTCATGGCGCAGGATTAATACCGGCCCGCGCGCGCCCCCCTTGACCTTGGTCAAGACCGCGCGGATTTCGCGGCGAAGGCGGTCAGGCGAGATGTGCCGCGACCCTGCGGCGATGCGGCGCGCTGCGGTGTTCAAACAGGTAGATCCCCTGCCAGGTGCCCAGCGCCGGTGCGCCTCCGGTCACGGGGATCGAGAGCGAGACCGGCATCATGGCGGCCTTGATATGCGCGGGCATGTCGTCCGGCCCCTCGTAGGTATGGCGCAGATAGGACATGGACGGATGGTCCGAGGGCGGCACCAGCCGGTCGAAGAAGGCGCGCAGATCGGTCTGCACCTCGGGGTCGGCGTTTTCCTGGATGAGCAGCGAGCAGGACGTGTGCCGCACGAACAGCGTCAGCAGCCCGTCGCCGCCGGCCGTGCGCAGCCAGTCCCGCACCTGCGCGGTGAACTCGTAGAGGCCCGCCCCCCTGGTCGCGATCTGAAATTCGTGCTGCATGGGGATCAGCTAGGCCGAGCGATGGCCGGGGGTCAATCGCCAATCCGTCAGGAGCGCAGCGGGAAGGGTTCGCAATAGTTGTTGGCCTGCTGCACGCTCATGCTGTCGCCCGGGGTGAAGCCGGACCGGAACACGCCGCTTTCCAGCGGCGTCACGCCGGCGGCCTGCGGGTCGATGGTGAACTGAACCGCCGTGCGCCGGTTGGTGGTGACGCTGGGCCCGAAACCGCTCACCACATAGATCCGCTGGCGCCAGTCCGCGCCCAGTTGCCGGCGCGCATAGTCGGACGCGGCGCACCAGTAGTCGTCGGTGCGGCTGCGGCCGCGCGGGATGACCTCGAATACCGCGTTGTCCACCTGGTTGACCCGGTATCCGTTCCAGGTGCTGAACGCGTCAGCCTGGGTGGCGACCGCCATCAATCCCGCGGCGGCAAGGACTCCAATCTGTTTCATCGCAATGCACTTTCCTGTTGGCCTCTGCCGACCAACTTAAAGCCCGGCACGGGGTTCGGACAGGGGAAATCACGGTGATTTCAACCGGATCAGGGCGGCAGCCGGGCGTTTCCGCCCCGGCGCCGGCCGGCGTGACACCGGCCACAGGAAAAAGGCGCCTCCGAAGAGGCGCCTTTTGATCACTGATCCAGGAAGGACCGGAGCTTGCGGCTGCGGCTCGGGTGCTTGAGCTTCCTGAGCGCCTTGGCCTCGATCTGGCGGATCCGTTCGCGGGTCACGCTGAACTGCTGGCCGACTTCTTCCAGCGTGTGGTCGGTGTTCATGCCGATGCCGAAGCGCATCCGCAGAACCCGTTCCTCGCGCGGGGTGAGCGAGGCCAGAACCCGGGTCGTGGTTTCCTTGAGGTTTTCCTGAATGGCGCTGTCCAGAGGCAGCACGGCATTCTTGTCCTCGATGAAATCGCCCAGTTGGCTGTCCTCTTCGTCGCCGATGGGGGTTTCGAGAGAAATCGGCTCCTTGGCGATCTTCATCACCTTGCGGACCTTTTCCAGCGGCATCTGCAGCTTTTCGGCCAGTTCCTCGGGCGTCGGTTCGCGGCCGATCTCGTGCAGCATCTGGCGGCCGGTGCGGACCAGCTTGTTGATCGTCTCGATCATGTGCACCGGGATACGGATGGTGCGCGCCTGATCCGCGATGCTCCGCGTGATCGCCTGGCGGATCCACCAGGTCGCATAGGTCGAGAACTTGTAGCCGCGGCGGTATTCGAACTTGTCCACCGCCTTCATCAGGCCGATGTTGCCTTCCTGAATGAGATCAAGGAATTGCAGGCCACGGTTCGTGTATTTCTTGGCGATCGAGATCACCAGGCGCAAGTTGGCCTCGACCATTTCCTTCTTGGCCTGGCGCGCCTCTTTCTCGCCCTTCTGGACCTGCTGGACGATGCGGCGGAATTCGCTGATGTCGAGGCCCACATACTGGCCCACCTGCGCCATGTCGTTGCGCAGTTCCTCGACCTTGTCGGAGGAGCGTTCGATGAACATCTGCCAGCCCCGACCCGGCTTTTCGGCCATCTCGGCCAGCCAGTTGGGGTCGAGTTCGCGGCCGCGATAGGCGTCGATGAATTCGCGGCGGTTGATGCGGGCCTGGTCGGCCAGTTTCACCATCGCGCTGTCCAGCGACATGACACGCTTGTTGATGCCGTAAAGCTGGTCGATCAGCGCCTCGATCCGGTTGTTGTGCAGGTGCAGGCCGTTGACCAGTTCGACGATCTCGGAGCGCAGCGCCTGATAGGTCGCCTCGTCCTTGGCGCTGAACGAGCCGTCCTCGTTGAGCGTCGCGGAGATCCGGCTGTCCTGCATCTCGCTGAGTTTGGCGAAATCGGTGGAGATGCGTTCGAGCGTGGTCAGCACCTGTTCCTTGAGCGCGGCCTCCATCGCGGCCAGCGACATGTTGGCCTGATCGTCCTCGTCGTCGTCGTCTTCCTTGACGATCGGATTGCCGTCGGCATCCAGTTCGGGCGTGTCGTCTTCGTCCTTCTTGGCGCTGGCCGCCATGGCGGGGGCGCCCACCACCGGCTCGTCCACCTCGCCGTCCTCGTCGATCTGGTTGCCGAACGTGGTCTCGAGATCGATCACGTCGCGCAGCAGAATGTCCTCGGACAGCAATTCGTCGTGCCAGATGGTGATGGCCTGGAAGGTCAGCGGGCTTTCGCAAAGGCCCGCGATCATCGTGTTGCGCCCGGCCTCGATGCGCTTGGCGATGGCGATCTCGCCCTCGCGGCTGAGCAGTTCGACGCTGCCCATCTCGCGCAGATACATGCGTACCGGGTCGTCGGTGCGGTCGAGCTTTTCGGTCTGTGCGCCGGCGAGCGCGACCTCGCGGTTGCTTTCGGCCGTGACCAGGTCGGTCGAGCCCTTCTGCTCTTCCTCCTCGGCCTCCTCATCCTCGATGATGTTGATGCCCATTTCCGACAGCATCGACATCACGTCCTCGATCTGCTCCGAGCTGACCTGATCGGGCGGCAGCACCTGATTGAGCTGATCGTAGGTGATGTATCCCCTCTCGCGGGCCTCGGCGATCATCTTCTTGACCTGGGCCTGGCTCATGTCCAGCGAGATTTCCTGTTCCTGCTCGTCGGATTTGCGTTCCTCGGTCGTATCCTTGGCGGCCATTCAATGCTCCTGCGGGGATGGGTGATTCGTCAGAGCCGAATCATTAGCGCGAAGAAGTGATTCGGCCACCCGTTTACCCGTTTTTCTTCAACTGTACCTCAGGAATCGCAGGGCTACCTGCGTTTCCGCTCGAACCTGATGCCCGATGTGATCGCTTCGAACGCCTCCTTCTCGCCCCGGTTGATTCGGGCGCCGTTGTCGGCGATGTCGAAGATGGCCTTGTCCTCGTTGTGACTGCGGCTGGCGCGATTCCTCTGTTCGGCGGCCTGGGCAAGCCGCCAGGTCAACGCCTCGTCCGCGAGATCGGACAACTCCTCCTCGGCCTCGGCAATCTCGGCATCCAGCCCGCGTTGTGCCTGGAGTTTTGCGAGTTCTTCGGCCAAGGTCATCTCGGCCAGTTCCACATCGCCGGGTCTGCGCACACAGGGGCTGATTGCCACATGGCGAAGCGCCATCAGGTTTTCAAGGGGGCCGGCACCGATTGAATCGATGATGTGATCCTTCAGGTTCGACGGGTCTTCGACGGCGTGGCGCAGGATGGCCGCGCGCAGCGCCGCATGGTCGGGATCGCGGCACTCCATCTCTTCGATCTGGGGTTCGAACTGGGCCACCACCTCAGGGGTCGAGATGGCGGCGGCCAGGATGACCGCCTCGCGCATCCGGGTCTCGGCGTCCTCGCCCGAGGTGGCGAGAAAGGACGCGCGGGTTCCGGGGGTGGGAAGCGGCTTTTCCATCTGCCAGCGGCCGCGCCGCGGCCCGCCGCCGGGGCGCGGCTGACCTTTTTTCCGGAACAGCTGCCAGCGCAGATCCTTGATCTCCTGCCCGTAATGCGACCGGATCGACGGGTCGCGGATCAGCCGGATCTTTTCGCGCAGCGCCTTGTCCAGCGCCGCCTTGCGTTCGGGGCTGTCGAACACCTTGCCCTCGGTCTCGCGCTGCCAGAGCAGGTTGACCATCGGCACCGCCCGGTCCAGCACCGCCCTCAGCGCGCCGGCCCCCTCGGCCCGGAGCAGATCGTCGGGATCCTTGCCCTGCGGCATCAGCGCGAAGCGCACCGACTTGCCGGCTTCGAGCAGCGGCAGCGCCAGGTCGATCACCCGCATCGCGGCGCGCAGACCGGCGGCATCGCCGTCGAGCGCGATGATCGGCTCGTCCGCGATGCGCCACAGCAGCTGCAGCTGGTGCTCGGTGATCGCGGTGCCCAGCGGCGCGACCGCCGCGCCGAACCCGGCCTCGGAGAGCGCGATCACGTCCATGTAGCCTTCGGCCACGATCAGCGGCTGGCCCTGCCCGGCCGCCTGCCGTGCCGGCCCGTGGTTGTAGAGGCTGCGCCCCTTGTCGAAGAGATCGGTTTCGGGCGAGTTCAGGTATTTGGCGTTGTCCCTGGGGTCCATCGCCCGGCCGCCGAACGCGATGCAGCGCCCGCGCACGTCGCGGATCGGGAACATGATCCGGTTGCGGAAGGTGTCATAGGGCTTGCCGCCCTTGTTCGACGGCTTGGCCAGCCCGGCACCGAGGATCAGGTCTTCGGCCACGCTCTTGCCGCGCAGATGGTCCCACAACCCCTGCCAACCATCCGGCGCGAAGCCGATTTCCCAGCGATCCAGCGCCGGGGCATCCAGCCCGCGCCGGTCCAGATAGGTGCGCGCCGCCGCCCCTGCCCCGGTCTTGAGCTGCAGGCGGAAGAACTGGACCGCCTGTTCCATGACCTCGGCCAGTTGCGCGCGGCGGTCCTGCTTTTCCTGCGCCTTCGGATCGCGCGCGGGCATGGTCATCCCCGCCTCGCGGGCCAGGATTTCCACCGCTTCGATGAACGAGACATTCTCGGTCTCTTTCACGAAGCTGATGGCGTCGCCCTTGGCGTGGCAGCCGAAGCAGTAATAGAACCCCTTGCGGTCATCGACATGGAACGAGGCCGTCTTTTCCTGATGGAACGGGCACGGCGCCCACATGTCGCCCTTGGCCTGGTTGGATTTGCGCGCATCCCACATGACCTTGCGGCCGACCACCTGAGACAGGCTCAGCCGGGTGCGCAACTCGTCCAGGAATCCGGGGGGCAGTGACATGCGACAAATCTGGCAGAAACCGGCGCGCCCGCCAAGCGCCCGGCGCGGATTGTCCACAGGCTTTTTGGTTTCGGCGGATTACGGCTGTTTCAGGCACAGCTCCAGCCAGGCGGCGGACAGATCCTTGTTGCGGATGTCGCGCATCTTCTGCTCGTAGACCCAGGGGGTGATCAGCGGGATCGCCGCGTTGTAGTTGTCGGGCCAGGCCGGGTTGGTCTTGGCAATGGCCTTGGGGACATCGCGTTCCCGGACCCGATCCAGCCGCGCCTGCTGGATCGCCGCCACCACATCGGCCTGGTACCGGCAGCTTTGCTGCTTGGACTCGGCCGCGAAAACCGGCGTGGCGACGAGGGCGGCAACAAGAGCGGCGCGGATCATGGGACGGTCTCCCCGAACTGATTCTGGTATCCTGCGCAGGTTAGCCGCGCGCGGCGACGCCTTCCATGGCGGATTTCAGATCGTGCACCAATGTCGCGGCCATCGAGCGGAAGGCCATAATCTGGAACGCGCTGTCGCCGATCCGCGTGATCGAGACCGACAGGTGGAACAGCAGCGTTCGGGCGGTGTGGCCGCGTTTGAAATGCTGCGGGCGCAGATCGACCGGCACCAGCCGCGCCAGCACCTGCTCGGCCCCCGGCCCGTCCAGCCGCACCACCGCCCAGGCGTCGGACTGGTCCACCAGCGCGGCGTGTTCGGCCAGCGCGGGATCGGGGGCAGGCCCCATCAGCAGCGCCTGCCCACGGCCGAACCACACCGCACGGGCGCCCGCCTTGCCGGTGGCCCGGTTGGCCGCCGGATAGGCCATGCCATGCGCCGCCCTGAGCGCGTCGGACAGCGCCTTTTGCCGGCCCTTGTAGGGTGCGATCGAGGTCATGATGCCGGGCGCGTCCTCGGTCAGCGTGACCGATCCGACGGTCAGCGGCAGCAGCCCCTCGCACGGTGTCTTGGCAACCAGCTTATCCACGGACGCGCCCTCCCTCGGGGTCGAAGAAGACCGGACTGACCACTTCGCACAGCGTCGTCACCCCGCGCAGCCCGTCCACCATCTTGATCACCTCGCCGTGCCGGTCGGGGCCGTCGGCCAGAAAGCCCAGCCCGATCATGTGGCCCAGCGTCGGCGAGTAGCAGACCGAGGTCACATAGCCCCGGTCGTTGACGCGGACCGGCTCGGCCTCTTCGTCGTAGAGATGCGCGCCGGCCAGCAACTGCCTGCTTTCGCCGATGGGCTTCAGCCCCACCAGCCGTTCGCGCCCTTCCTCTTCCAGGCCGGGCCGTTCCGACATGGTCTTGCCGATGCAGTCCTTCTTCTGCGACACCATCCGCTCCATGCCGATGTCATAGGCGGTGGTGCGCCCGTGGATCTCGGCATGGGTGATGTGGCCCTTTTCGATCCGCAGCACGTTGAGCGCCTCCATCCCGTAGAGCCCGCCGCCCAGCGCCTCGGCCCGCGCGGTCAGCACGTCGAACAGGCTGGCGCCATAGCGCGACGGCACCGCGATCTCGTAGGCGTGCTCGCCCGAGAACGAGATCCGGAACAGCCGCCCCGCGACCCCCATCACGCGGACCGGGCCGCAGGCCATGAAGGGCCAGCTTTCGTCGGTCAGCTCCTCCTCGACCAGATCGTTCAGCAGGTCGCGCGACTTCGGCCCGGCCACGGCGAACTGCGCCCACTGTTCGGTGACCGAGGTGAAGCACACATCCAGCTCCGGCCGCAGCCCCTGATGCACGAATTCCAGGTGCTTCATCACGTCGCCTGCCGCGGCGGTGGTCGTGGTCATCAGGTAGTGATGCTCGCCCAGCCGGGCGGTGGTGCCGTCATCCATCACGTAGCCGTCCTCGCGCAGCATCAGGCCATAGCGGGTGCGCCCGACCTTGAGGGTGGAGAACGTGTTGGTATAGACGAAATCGAGCAGGGCCGCCGCGTCCGGCCCCTGGATGTCGATCTTGCCCAGCGTCGAGACATCGCAGATGCCCACCGTTTCGCGCACCATCGTCACCTCGCGGTCGCAGGACTGCCGCCAGGTGGTCTCGCCGGATTGCGGGAAATAGCTGGGGCGGTACCACAGCCCCGCCTCGACCATCGGCGCGCCGCGCGCCACCGCCGCCTTGTGCGAGGTGGTGAACCGCTGCGGCTTGAACCCCTGCCCTTCGGCCCCGGCCGCCATCGCGGCGATCGCCACCGGCGAATAGGGCGGGCGAAAGGTGGTGGTGCCGGTCTCGGGAATGCCGCGCCCGGTGGCGTCCGCCAGCACCGCCAGCGCCGCCACGTTCGAATTCTTGCCCTGATCGGTCGCCATGCCCTGGGTGGTGTAGCGCTTCATGTGCTCGACCGATCGGAAGTTCTCGACCGCCGCCTGTTTCACATCCTTGACCGTCACGTCGTTCTGGAAGTCGAGCCAGGCGCGCCCCTTGCCGGGCACCGCCCAGAGCGGCGCGATCGCATAGGGCGCGTCCTCGGCCTCGGGTGGCGCGACCGGGGGCGCCTTGATCCCCAGCTCCGCCAGCGACTCGCCGGCGGCGGCGATCCCCTGGCGCAGGCAGGCGGCGGTCGAGAAGGCGCCGTTGCAGGCCCCCGCCGCGACCAGGCCGGGCACCGCGCCCGGCGTCGGCACGAAGGCCGCGATGTCGCGTTTCCAGGTGGGGCGTCCGTTCATGTGGCAGGTCAGATGCACCGAGGGGTTCCAGCCGCCGGTCATCGCCAGGCAGTCGGTCTGGATCTTTTCCTCGCCGCTCGGGCGGCGCACGGTGATGCTCTCCAGCCCCTTGCGGCCCTGGCTGCCGCAGACCTGCGCGCCGCGCAGAACCGGATAATCGTCGGACGATGGCCCGTCGTGGCGGCTGTCGATCACGGCAGCGACGTGCAGCCCCGCCGCCAGCAGGTCGCGGGCCGTACGGTGGATGTCGTCGGTATTGCCGAACACGGTCACGGTCTGGCCCGCCGCCACGCCCCAGCGGTTGAGATAGGCGCGCACCGCCCCGGCGGTCATGATGCCGGGCCGGTCGTTGTCGCGGAAGGCGACGGGACGCTCCAGCGCCCCCGCCGCCAGCACCGCGCGCCGGGCGACGATACGCCAGAAGGTCTCCATCGGCGCGCCGTGCGGGCGGCGCCCGTCGTGGCTCAGCACCCGTTCCAGCGCGGCATAGGTGCCGTGGTCATAGGCGCCCGCCACCGTGGTCCGGGTCATCAGGCGCACATTGTCCATCGCCCGCAGCTCGGCCAGCACCTCCTCCACCCAGACAGGCCCCGGCTTGCCGTCGATCTCGCCGGTCTCGGCCAGCAGGCGGCCGCCCATGCGGCTGTCCTCGTCCGCCAGGATCACGTCGGCGCCGGCGCGGCCGGCGACCAGCGCCGCCATCAGCCCGGCCGGGCCGGCCCCGATCACCAGCAGGTCGCAGAAGGCCCAGGCGCGTTCGTACTTGTCGGTGTTGTCCTGCCCCGACAGCGCGCCCAGCCCGGCGGCGCGGCGGATCGCCGGTTCATAGACCTTTTCCCAGAAGCTCCTGGGCCACATGAAGGTCTTGTAATAGAACCCCGCCCCGAGGAACGGCGCCGCCAGATCGTTGATCGCCAGCACGTCGAAATTCAGCGACGGCCAGCGGTTCTGGCTGCGCGCGTCGAGACCGGCATGGATCTCCTGCACGGTGGCGCGTACGTTCGGTTCCTGCGTGGGGCCGTGCCCGACGGTGACCAGGGCGTTGGGCTCCTCGCTGCCGGCGGTCAGCACGCCGCGCGGGCGGTGGTACTTGAACGACCGCCCCATCAGCCGCACCCCGTTCGCCAGCAGGGCCGAGGCCAGCGTGTCGCCCTGAAACCCGGAATAGCGCACCCCGTCGAAGACGAAGGGCACCGATTTCGACCGGTCCAGCAGACCCTTGTTCGCAACCCTCATGCCCGCGCCTCCGCCGCCAGGACCGTACCGAGTACCTCGTGGGTCACGGTGTTTCGGGTCACGACGATCCACGCGCCGCAGCCGCCCTCGTGATACCAGAGATCGCGGGTCACGCCGGCCGGGTTCTCGCGCAGGAACACGAAACTCTCCCAGGCCTCGGCGCCGGCCTCGGGCGCGGGGCGCTCCAGATCCGTCGCCGCGCCGCGATAGTAGAACTCGCGGCGATCCCGCTCGCCGCAAAGCGGACAGGTGATCCTCATGGCCGCGCCCCCTGCTTCATCTTGCCAAAAATACTCAAATCCGACATCCGCCACGCGCCCCTAGTGCAGGTTGTGCTGAGAGCCCTTGCCCTCTTCGTCCATGATGCCGCGCCCGGTCCGGAACCGGTCCAGGCGGAACCTGGTGGCGTTCTCGTGGTAGTTTCCGGTCGCGATCAGATGGGCGAAGACGTTGCCCGAGCCCGGCACCGCCTTGAACCCGCCGTAGTTCCAGCCGCAGTTCAGATACAGCCCGTCGATATGGGTGCGGTCGATGATCGGAGAGCCGTCCGGCGACATGTCCATGATCCCGCCCCAGCTGCGCAGCACCCTGGCCTTGCCGATCATCGGCATCAGGGCCATGCCCGCCTCCATCACGTTTTCCACCGTGGGCAGGTTGCCGCGCGCGGCATAGGAGGCGTAGAAATCCAGATCGCCGCCGAAGACCAGTCCGCCCTTGTCCGACTGGCTGATGTAGAAATGGCCCATGCCGAATGTCACCACATGATCGATGCAGGGCTTCAGCCCCTCGGTGACGAAAGCCTGCAGCACGTGGCTTTCGATCGGCAGGCGCATCCCCGCCATCGCCGCCACCTGGCTGGAGCGCCCGGCCACGACCATCGCCACCTTCCTGGCCCGGATCGGGCCGCGCGTCGTCTGCACGCCGCGGACCGCGCCGTTCTCGATGTCAATGCCGGTCACTTCGCAGTTCTGGATCAGGTCCACCCCGCGCCGATCCGCGCCGCGCGCAAAGCCCCAGGCCACGGCGTCATGCCGGGCCGTGCCGCCGCGCGGATGATAGAGACCGCCGTAGATCGGAAAGCGCAGATCGTCGTAGTTGAGATAGGGCAGCATCTTGCGCAGCTCGTCCCGGCCCAGCAGGATCGCGTCGTCGCCCTGGCTGATCATCATGTTGCCGCGCCGGGCGGCGGCGTCGCGCTGCCCGTCGGAATGGAACAGGTTGATGATGCCGCGCTGCGAATGCATCACGTTGTAGTTGAGGTCTTCCTCCAGCCCCTCCCACAGCTTCAGGGAATGGGAATAGAACTCTGAATTTCCCTGAAGAAAGTAGTTTGCCCGCACGATGGTCGTGTTGCGCCCGACATTGCCGCCGCCGATATATCCCTTTTCCAGGACCGCGACGTTGGTCAGGCCGTGTTCCTTGGCCAGGTAGTAGGCGGTGCTCAGCCCGTGGCCGCCGCCGCCGATGATGACGATGTCGTAGTCCGGTTTCGGTTCGGGATCGCGCCAATGCGGCGTCCAGCCCTTGTTGCCGGTCAAGCCTTCCTTGAAGACGCGGAAGCCGGAAAAGCGCATGTTCATCTCCCTGCGGGTGCGTCGGCATGAAACCAACTCCGCGCAGCAGTAGCAACGGCGCGATGCGGACCCCTTTCCGTTTTCGACAAAATCATGTCGTTGCGCGACGAATGGCGGGGCGGAACCGACGGCGGCCGCCGCGCCGGGTCAGAAGCGGACGCGGAACGCCAGCCCGGCGATCGGGGCGGTGTCGTAATCCTGGCGCGAAACCTCGCGCCCGGCGGCATCGTCCAGCCGCAGCGTGCCGTTGAGCTCGGCCCCGGCGAAGGCGGTCAGCGAGATCGCGGGGTTGGGCGCATAGTCCAGCGACAGGACGACCGGGATGCTGCTGTCCTCGCCCACGCCGCCTGGGGCCGGGCCGCTGTCGTTCAGCTGAAACCGCACCCGTTCCGAGCGCACGGCCAGTCCCAGCCGGAGTTTGTCGTTCAGCGCGTAGTCGAGGGACAGCCCCGGCCCCTGGGTCGCGCCCAGGCCGGCGCCGGTGCTCAGGCGCCAGCGATCGGTGATGTCCCAGTCCACCAGCACCGCCGGAAACACGTCGAGATCGCCGGTGCCGACCTCGGAGAACACGCCGAGCGCCGGTCCGATGCGCAGATCCGGGTGCACCTGCCACGAGATGCCGGCGAACACGCCATAGGTGAAGCCGTCGGATTCGCTGGCGCCGCGTTCGTAATCCCAGCGCAGCTGGGGCGAGATCAGCACCCGCGCCCCGTTGTCGAGGCCGAAGCGCAGGGGAACCGTCACGCGGATGTCGCGCACGTCGTCCCAGGGCGCGTTGCCGGGCAGGCTGAAATCGTAGTCGAACTGCCCGTAGCTGAGGAACAGTCCGGCCGCGGACCCGTTGCCGAAAGTGTAGAACCCGCCGCCCCGCAGAAAGGCGCGGCGCGCGCTGAACTCGCCGCCGCCGTCCAGATCGGTGTTCCCCTGCTGGACCACCAGCCCGTCGACGATGGACGACCAGCCCTCGCGCGGCTGGCCGTCGGCCGTTGCGGGCGCGAAGGCGGGGATCGCGACCGCCGCGAGGACGGCCGAAAGACTGGCAAGGCGCATTCTGGCACTCCCGGAAACTGCTCTGCCGCGAAGCTAGCGCAACCGGGCCGGATTCCAAACCCGGTTGCCGCCGGTGCCGTGGCGTCAAAGACCCTTGGCGCGGTAGCTCTTGGCGACGCGGTCGATGGAGACGATGTAGGCCGCCGTGCGCAGGTCATCCACGTCGGCGCGGTCGTGCCAGACCTCGCTCATCGCCTGATAGGCGATCCGCATCGTGTCATCGAGCCCCGAGCGCACCAGTTCCAGCTCGTCGGCGCCCTTGAGATACTTGGCCTTGAAGTCCGGCGACATCGACCAGGCACCCCCGAGATAGCGGTCGAGCCGTTCCAGCTCGGACACGATCAGCTCGTGCCGCGCCTCCTCCTGGCGGCGCTGCATCCGCCCGAACCGGATGTGGCTGAGGTTCTTGACCCATTCGAAATAGGACACCGTCACACCGCCGGCATTGGCATACATGTCGGGGATGATCACCACGCCCTTCTTGCGCAGGATCTCGTCGGCGCCCGCCGTCACCGGGCCGTTGGCGGCTTCGATGATCAGCGGCGCCTTGATCCGGTCCGCGTTGGTCAGGTTGATCACGCCTTCCAGCGCCGCGGGGATAATCACGTCGCATTCTTCTTCCAGAACCTTGCCGCCTTCGGCGGTGTGGGTGGCGTCGGGATAGCCTTCGACGCCGCCGTGCTTGACGATCCATTGCCGCACCGCCTCGACATCGAGCCCGTCCGGATCGAACAGCGCGCCGTCGCGCTCGATGATTCCGATGATCTTGGAGCCGTCCTCCTCGCTGAGGAACTTGGCGGCGTGGTAGCCCACGTTTCCGAGGCCCTGCACGATGATGCGCTTGCCGTCGAGCTTGCCGGACATGCCGGCCTTCTTGACGTCTTCGGGATGGCGGAAGAATTCGCGCAGCGCGTACTGGATGCCGCGCCCCGTCGCCTCGACCCGGCCGGCGATGCCGCCGGCATTGAGCGGCTTGCCGGTCACGCAGGCGCGCGCGTTGATGTCGGTGGTGTTCATGCGGGCGTATTGGTCGGCGATCCAGGCCATTTCCCGTTCGCTGGTGCCCATGTCCGGCGCGGGCACGTTCTGGGACGGGTTGATCAGGTCGCGCTTGGCCAGCTCATAGGCGAAGCGGCGGGTGATCTGTTCGAGCTCGTGCTCCTCGTACTGGCGGGGGTCGATGCGCAGCCCGCCCTTGGAGCCGCCGAAGGGCGCCTCGACCAGGGCGCATTTGTAGGTCATCAGGGCGGCCAGCGCCTCGACCTCGTCCTGGTTCACGGCCATGGCATAGCGGATGCCGCCCTTGACCGGCTCCATGTGCTCGGAATGCACGGAGCGGTAGCCGACGAAGGTGTGGATCTGGCCGCGCAGACGCACCCCGAACCGCACCGTGTAGGTCGCGTTGCAGACCCGGATCTTTTCTTCGAGCCCCGGCGGCAGATCCATCAGGGCCGCCGCCCTGTTGAACATCAGATCCACGCTTTCACGGAAACTGGGTTCGGTTATGCGGGTCATGGAACACTCCCTGATCGGTACTATCGGCGACTCGCGCCCTGACGTTTTGTCGCAGCCCCCTTATGGAGGATCAACCGCGATCTGCCAATTTTTTTGGCAGTTTGTAATCACCTGAAACGCGGAAAGCTGAGTCGCGGAGGCAGGATTTTCGCGGCTGAATTGTCCATGATCGCGAAACAGAACCAGAGGTTCCGGCGCGGTTGACGCCAATTGTCGTTCAGTTCCAGCAACATAATGGCAAAAACGCCTAATTCCTGCCACGATCTGCGTTTACCTTTGTATAGCTAAATTTTCCTGTGGCCGATCTGCCCGGCCAGAAAGGGTATCTTCATGCGCAAGGAATTCCGGACGCCCGCGTATGGGTGCGACAAGCTGCCGTTCCGCCTCGTGAGACATCTGGGGACATTTGCGTCCCGGGAAAACGGCTCGGTCACCATTCTCGCACTTTTTCTGTTTCTGATCATTCTCTCCATCGCCGGCATCGGCGTCGATCTGATGCGGTACGAGCGCGACCGCGCCTCGCTGCAGTACACGATGGACCGCGCGGTTCTGGCCGCGGCGGACCTGGACCAGAAAGGCACGCCGGAATCGGTCGTGCGCGACTATCTGGACAAGGCGGGGCTGCTGGACAAGCTCAAGACCATCGACGTGCAGGAGGGGCTGGGATACCGCAAGGTGACGGCCACGGCCGAGGCCGAGGTGCCGACGCAGTTCATGCACCTGTCCGGGGTGGATTCCATGAGCGCGCCGGCCGCCAGCGCGGCCGAGGAAAGCATCGGCGGGGTGGAGATCTCGCTGGTGCTCGACGTGTCCGGGTCGATGAACAGCTACAGCCGCCTGACCAACCTGAAGGTGGCGGCGAAGGATTTCGTCGATCAGATGGTGGACAACACCGAGGACGGCAAGCTGTCGATCTCGATCGTTCCCTATGCGACGCAGGTCTCGGTGCCGCAATCGATCTTCGACCAATACCTCACCAGCGGGACCAACGACTATTCCCGCTGCATCAACTTCAGCGCCAGCGACTTCAACACGACGGAGATCGACCAGACGGCCACCTATCAGCGCACGATGCATTTCGACCCCTGGTACACGAACGACCGCCGCGACAACGGCGAGATCCTCGGCGCCAGCCAGTCCAGCAGCACCCTTCCGGTCTGCGAGGCGCTGTCGAGCCGCGAGATCCTGCCGCTGCAAAAGGACCGTTCGACGCTCAAGAACTATATCGACGCCTTCGTCGCGCGCGGAAACACGTCGCTGGATATCGGCATGAAATGGGGCGCGGCGATGCTCGACCCGAGTTTCCAGCCGGTGGTCAGCTCGCTTGTCGATGCCGGCGAGGTTGACGCGGCCTTTGGCAGCCGTCCCGGCGCCTACAATTCGAGCGATGCGCTCAAGGTGATCGTGCTGATGACCGACGGCAACAACACCAGCCAGTACTACATCAAGGAAGGCTATCGCGAAGGCGCTTCCAATGTCTGGTGGAACGCGGCGGAAAAGACCTATTCCATCTACGATCCCGAAAGCGAGATGTATTTCTGGGTCGATGCCGACGACTACGGCGCCGCCGACTGGCAGGACCACCCCTATGGCAACGGCGACGAGCATTGGGACTGCTACAACGGGAACTGCTGGGTCGACGAGAACGAGCCGGAAAACGGTGCTGCCGTTCAGCTCGACTATCCCGAACTGTGGGCCCGGACGACGCTGTGGTACAACGTCAAGAAGCACTACTACCCCTGGATGAACGACAATACCGCCAGGAATCAATGGGTCTACGGCGTGCGCGGGTACTATGGCGACAACACCAAGGACACGCGCACCAAGGCGATCTGCGACGCGGCGAAGGGCAAGGATGTCATCGTCTACACGATCGCGTTCGAAGCCCCGGCCGAGGGCAAGTCGGTGCTCCAGTACTGCGCGAGTTCGGACAGCCACTACTATGACGTCCAGGGGCTGGAAATCACCGATGCCTTCGCGTCGATCGCGTCCTCCATCCGCAAACTGAGGTTGACACAATGATCGCAAGGATGCGCAGAAGGCTGCGCCGGTTCCGGCGCGCCGAGGACGGCACGGCGACGGTCGAGTTCGCGATCGTCTATCCGGCCATCATGTTCATCATCCTGTCCGGCACCGAACTGGGCGTGATGACGCTCAATCACGCGATGCTGGAACGGGCGGTGGATATCACCGTGCGGGATGTGCGCCTGAATACCGGCAACACGGAGTTCAACCACGACCTGCTGAAAGACCTGATCTGCGACCGGGCCGGTTTCATCCGGGACTGCAGTGCGAACATGCGGCTGGAAATGATCACGCAAGACGCCCGCGTCGGCATCACCCTGCCCGACGAACCGAACTGCGTGGACTCCCCGGAGGAGGTGCGCGCCAAGCACACCTTCGTCAACGGTCAGAGCAACGAGTTGATGGTTCTGCGCGCCTGTGTCGAAATCAACCCCGTCTTCCCGACATCTGCGCTGGGACGCGCGCTGTCGGCGGAGTCAGCCGACGGCCAGTACGCGCTGACGGCGACGACGGTCTTTGTTCAGGAGCCCCTGTAAGGTCATGTTCATTCAGTCGATTCTCAAACGAGTCAAAGCGTTCCGCCGCGAGGAAGACGGCGCGATCCTGGTCGAAGCGGTGCTGGCACTGCCCGTGCTGCTGTGGGCCATCGCGGCCTCCTATACCTATTTCGACGCCTATCGCCAGAGCGCCTCGAACCTCAAGGCCGCCTACACGATCGGCGACCTGATCTCGCGCGAGACGGAAACCATCAACGACGCCTATATCGACTCGATGCACCGGCTGATGGAGATCATGGTGCGCAACGGGACGACGATGAACATCCGCATCTCGCTGCTGACCTTCGACGAGGATGACGACCGGCATTACGTGCGGTGGTCGGCAGTGCGTGGGTTCCAGAACGAATGGACCAACGACAACATCCATCTGATCCGGGACAAGCTGCCGCCGATGCCGGATGCCGACACGCTGATCCTGGTGGAGACCAACAATCTCTACGAACCGCCGTTCAACGTCGGGATCAACGACATCGCCCTGAACAATTTCGTCTTCACCCGTCCGCGTTTCACCAACGAAATCGCTGGGTCGGTCTGACCTCAGGCGCGCTCGGCGATCATGGCCGCCAGTATCTCGGACATGAACTTGGTCTGATGGCCCGGTGTGACGCCGCCGATACCGACACGGCGTCCCAGTCGCCACCACAGCCCCGGCCGCCAGACGCGCGGGCCGGGGGTCTTGGTGCGGATCAGAAACCCGCTGGACGGTTTGAAGGCGAACATGCCCCGATCGATGCCGTCGATATCCTCGACCCGGGCGATCAGATCCCCCGCGCTGGTGCGCAGCTCGGACCGGGTCAGTTCGATCCGGTGGGCGGTGGCCCGGTAGAGCTGCTGGGCCAGCAGCAGCGACAGCACGCCGATCACGATCAGGAACAGCTGCCAGCCCGGCTCTGGGGGTTGTGACAAGGCGACATAGATCACCAAAAACCCGAAAAAGCCGAGCATCGCGACCCCCATCCAGCGCCGCGGCGCCGAAGCCTCGACTGTGGCCAGAACTTCGTCCTGCATGAATGCCCTCCGGTTGCTGCCCGACCCGTAAAGCAAATCTCGGGCAAGGAACAGGGGGATGCGGATGCTTTGCAAATTCGCACAGGCACGGTTGGCACGCGCGAATTGATTGACCGCGCGGCGCGACTAGATTGCGGGACACGCACAGGAGGTCACATGTCCATTCGACCCACACTCGAAATTCGCAAGGCCGTCCCCACGATGGAAGGGGCCGGCGTCAAGCTGCATCGGGCCTTCGGGTTCCAGGATCCGACCGAACTGGATCCGTTCCTGCTGTTCGACGATTTCCGCAACGAGCGCCCCGAGGATTATCTGCGCGGCTTTCCCTGGCACCCGCACCGGGGCATCGAGACCATCACCTATGTCCTGGCCGGAACGGTCGAGCACAAGGATTCGCTGGGCAATGCCGGTTCCCTGGGCGCGGGCGACGTGCAGTGGATGACGGCCGGATCGGGCATCCTGCATCAGGAGATGCCGCAGGGCAATGCAAAGGGCCAGATGCACGGCTTCCAGCTCTGGGGCAACCTGCCCTCGGATCAGAAGATGACCGCGCCCCGCTATCAGGACATTCGCGGCTCCGACATTCCCGAGGTGATCGACGATGACGGCACGCGGGTCAGAGTCATTGTCGGCACGTTCTGGGGCAGGACCGGCCCGGTGGACGGGATCGCGGCGGATCCGCAATACCTGGACATCTCGATCCCGGCGGGGGTGAAAAAGACCTTCGCGATCGACACCTACCGCCGCGCCTTCGCCTATGTCTTCGAGGGTCGGGCCGCCTTTGCCGATGCGTCGGTGCCGCAGGGCGTGCTGCTGGAAAAGGAAGTCGCCGGGCAGGAGGTGAACATCCGCGACATGTCGGGGGACCGGACCCTGGTGCGGTTCGGCAACGGCGACGAGATCACCGTGCAGGCCGGGCCGGAGGGGGTGCGGTTCCTGCTGATCTCGGGAGCGCCGATCGCCGAGCCGGTGGCCTGGCACGGCCCGATCGTGATGAACACGCAGGAAGAGCTGCAACAGGCGTTCCGCGACCTGCGCAACGGCACCTTCATACGCCCGGCACACTGAGTCGTGCTATGGTGGCCGGCAAACCGACAGGAGGCCACCATGATCGTCCGCATCTTTCGCGCCGTCATCTTCGACGACAAGATAGACCATTTCCGTAAGTTCCTGCTGGAGACCGCCCTGCCCCTGATGCGCGAGCAGGACGGGCTGGTGTCGATCACCCCGTGCCTGCCGCGCCCGGAAACGCCCAACGAATTCTGTCTGGTGATGGTGTGGGAGTCGCTCGACGCGCTGATCGCCTTTGCCGGCGAGGACTGGCAGAAGCCCCACGTCCTGCCGGAAGAGGCCGAGATCGTGAAGGACCGGCACCTGCATCACTATGACCTGGCGCCGGGCGCGGCCTGATCAGGACGCGACCGCCTTGCGGACCATATCCCAATAGATGGTTTCCACCTCGTCCAGCGACAGTCGCCCGCCGCTGCGATACCAGGTGTTGACCCCGTTGAGCATGGCGATGACCGCCAGCGTCGCGATCTTGGTGTCCGGGACCGTGAACGCGCCCCGCGCCACGCCGGCGCGCAGGATGCCTTCGAGATCGTCCTCGTAGGTCCGGCGCAGGGCTTCGATGGTGGCGAAGTTCTCGGGGGTGAGGTTGCGCAATTCCATGTAGGCGATGAACACCTCGTCGGGCCGCTCCAGGTGGAAACGGATGTGGAAACCCACGAATTGCCGGAGGTCTTCCAGCGGATCGCCGGTCTTTTTCCGCGCCGCCCGCGCCGTCAGCAGATCGTCCATATGGCCGTGCATCAGACGGAACAGCAGGCTCTGCTTGTCGGGGGTGTAGTTGTACAGCGCCCCGGCCTGAACACCCACCTCGCCGGCGATCTGGCGCATCGAGACCGCGGCATAGCCGTGCCGCGCAAACAGTTTCAGCGCCGCCTCGTGGATGCGCGGGCCGGTGATGTCGGAATGGGAACCCTGGGTACGTGCCATGCGCTCACGCTATCTGAACATACGTTCAAATAGAAGCCCGCTTGAACCGATCCGGCAAAACGGGCATCAAGCGTCAAACACCAGTCGGAAACCCATCGATGAGACCGCGCCTTGCCCCGATCCTGCTGCTTGCCGCGGCCGCCTGCACCCCGGTGCCGGAACTGTCCGAACGGGTGCGGCCGGAAATCCGCAAGGCGTCCTATCCGAAGCTGATCCCGATCGACGACACGCTGGGCCCGCCGGTGAATCCCCAGGGCGAGGCGGCCGAGGTCAAAGCGGAACTGGACGCGCGCCGCGAGCGGCTGGCGCAGCGGGTCGAGACCTTGCAGGCACCCACCGCGGAGGACGAGGAGCGGACCGGCGGGACCGCCGCGGACTGACGCCCGCACCGGATGGATTGCACCCCTGCCCCGAACCGGATAAGGCACCGGGCAAGAGGCGGGCCAGCCATGGCCGCAAAGGCGAGCGGAAGGATACCCACGGGATGACACAGGCGCTGCGGCTTGGGATTGCAGGTTTGGGAACGGTCGGCGTGGGGGTCGTCCGGATCGTGCGGCGTCAGGCAGGGTTGCTGGCGGCGCGGACCGGCCGGCCCATCGAGATCGTGGCGGTATCGGCCCGCGACCCGAAGAAGGATCGCGGCGTCAGCCTGTCCGGCTATGGCTGGGAAAGCGACCCGGTGGCCCTGGCCCGGCGCGACGACGTGGATGTCTTCGTCGAGCTGATGGGGGGCGAAAACGGCCCCGCCAAAGCCTCGGTCGAAGCGGCCCTGAGCGCGGGCAAGGATGTGGTGACTGCCAACAAGGCGCTTTTGGCGGTGCACGGGCAGGATCTGGCGGAAACCGCCGAAGCGGCCGGCCGGGTGATCCGGTTCGAGGCCGCGGTGGCGGGCGGGATTCCGGTGATCAAGGCCCTGACCGAGGGGCTGGCGGGCAACGAGATCACCCGCGTCATGGGGGTGATGAACGGCACCTGCAACTATATCCTCACCCGGATGGAAGCCGAGGGTCTGGGCTACAACGCCCTGTTCGAGGAATGCGCCAAGCTGGGCTATCTGGAAGCGGACCCGAACCTTGACGTGGGCGGCATCGACGCCGCGCACAAGCTGGCGCTGCTGGCCTCGATCGCCTTCGGCACGCGCCCGAATTTCGGCGGCATCGAGATCGAAGGCATCGAACATATCAGCCTCGACGACATCCGGCAGGCGGCGGACATGGGATACCGGATCAAGCTGCTGGGCGTGGCGCAGCGCAGCGCCCGCGGGCTGGAACAGCGCATGCAGCCCTGCCTGGTGCCCAGCGACTCGCCGCTGGGACAGCTGGAAGGCGGCACCAACATGGTGGTGATCGAGGGCGACGCGGTGGAGCAGATCGTGCTGCGCGGCCCCGGCGCGGGCGAAGGTCCGACCGCGAGCGCGGTGATGGCCGACATTTGCGATCTGGCGCGCGGCCTGCACATTCCGACCTTCGGACAGCCGGCGACGTCGCTGAAGAAGATGGCGCCCGCCCGCACCGGCCTGCCCGCGCCCTACTATCTGCGGATGGCTTTGCTGGACAAGCCCGGCGCCTTGGCCAAGGTGGCCGCGATCCTGGGCAATGCCGGCGTGTCGATCGACCGGATGCGGCAGTACGGACATACCGACAGCACCGCGCCGGTGCTCATCGTGACCCACAAGACGACGCGGGCGGCGCTGGACGTGGCGCTGGAGGGGCTGCGCGCGACGGATGTGGTGGCGGGCGCGCCGGTGGCGCTGCGGATCGAGCAGGTCTGAGCCAGCTTTCCCTTGCGGGTCGAGGCCGGCGCGGGCTATGCGGTTACGAAAACGGGTTGACCAAAGGAAATCAGGGACATGAACGCTGCCAAGATCGAATTCAACGACCGCATGTTGTCACTGGGCCTTGCGCGGGTGGCGGAACAGGCCGCGCTGGCCTCGGCCTCGCTGGTGGGGCGCGGCGACGAGAAGGCCGCGGATCAGGCGGCAGTCAACGCCATGCGCGAGCAGCTGAACCTGCTGGACATCGCCGGCGTCGTCGTCATCGGCGAAGGCGAGCGGGACGAGGCGCCGATGCTCTATATCGGCGAGGAGGTCGGCACCGGCAACGGCCCCGGCGTGGACATCGCGCTGGACCCGCTGGAAGGTACCACCCTGACCGCCAAGGACATGCCCAATGCGCTGACCGTCATCGCCATGGGTCCGCGCGGCACCATGCTGCACGCGCCGGATGTCTACATGGACAAGCTGGCGGTCGGCCCCGGCCTGCCGGAGAACGTGGTGACGCTGGAGATGAGCCCGCGCGAGCGGGTCGAGGCGCTGGCCAGGGCGAAGGGCTGCAAAAGCTCGGACATCACCGTCTGCATCCTGGAACGCCCGCGCCACGAGGACATGATCGCCGAAGTACGCCAGACCGGGGCGGCGATCCGTCTGATCACCGACGGCGACGTGGCCGGCGTGATGCATTGTGCCGAGAGCGAGATCACCGGCATCGACATGTATATGGGCCAGGGCGGTGCGCCCGAGGGCGTACTGGCGGCGGCGGCGCTGAAATGCATGGGCGGTCAGATCTTTGGCCGGCTGCTGTTCCGCAACGACGACGAACGCGCGCGCGCCGACAAGGCGGGCATCTCGGATCTGGATCGGGTCTACGGCCGGGACGAGATGGTGACGTCGGACGTGATCTTTGCCGCGACCGGCGTCACCGGCGGCTCGCTCTTGCCGCGCATCAAGCGCGAGCCCGGCTGGGTCGAGACCACGACGCTGCTGATGCGGTCCAAGACCGGCTCGGTGCGCCGGATGACCTATCGCACCCCGGTCTGAGCCGGTGGCGACGGAATGCGGCTTGCGCCGCAGCCTCCGGCGGCCGTATCTTGAACGAGAAGAAGGGCCGGATCCGCGTTGGGTCCGGCCTTTTGCGCATGAGGATGAGCCGTGGGGTTTCTTGGAGTTGAGCGGTCGCTGACGGGCCGGCGCTGGGTCGGTCCGGGCGCGGAGGTGGAACGCGCCTCCGAGATGATGGCGCAGCGCACCGGCCTGCCGCGCGCCGTGTGCCAGGTGCTGGCGCGGCGGGGCGTGCCGCTCATCGAGGCAAAGGGCTTTCTGGAGCCGAAACTGAAGGAGCTGCTGCCGGACCCCCGCGACCTGAAGGACATGGAAAAGGCCGCGGCGCGGTTCCTGGAGGCGGTGCGCAGGCGCCAGCGGATCGCGGTCTTTGCCGATTACGACGTGGACGGCGGCAGTTCGGCGGCGTTGCTCATCGTGTGGCTGCGGCAGATGGGGCTTGAGGCGACGCTCTATGTGCCGGACCGCATCGACGAGGGCTATGGCCCGAATGCGGAAGCCATGCGCATGCTGGCGGCGGGGCATGCCCTGATCCTCTGCGTGGATTGCGGCACGCTGAGCCACGAGCCCATCGCCGCGGCCAGGGGGGCCGACGTGGTGGTTCTGGATCACCATCTGGGGGGCGAGACCCTGCCGGACTGCGTGGCGGTGGTGAACCCCAACCGCCAGGATGAAAGCGGCGAGCTGGGCTATCTCTGTGCTGCCGGCGTGGTGTTCCTGATGCTGGTCGAGGCCGGGCGGCAGATGCGCGAGAGCGGCGCGGCGGGGCCGGATCTGATGGCGCTGCTCGATCTGGTGGCGCTGGCGACGGTGGCGGATGTGGCGCCGCTGGTCGGGGCCAACCGGGCGCTGGTGCGGCAGGGGCTCAAGGTGATGGCGCAGCGCCAGCGCCCCGGTCTGGTGGCCCTGTCGGACATCGCCCGCATGGATGCCGCGCCCAACACCTATCACCTGGGCTTTCTGCTGGGACCGCGGGTCAATGCCGGCGGCCGGATCGGGCAGGCCGATCTGGGCGCCCGGCTGCTGAGCACCGACTCGATGGTCGAGGCCGAAGCCCTGTCGCAGCGGCTGGATGAATTGAACACCGAGCGGCGCGAAATCGAGACCGCGGTGCGCGCGGCGGCGCTGGAACAGGCCGAGGCGCGTGGGCTGGACGCGCCGCTCGTCTGGGCCGCGGGCGACGGCTGGCACCCCGGCGTGGTGGGCATCGTGGCGTCCCGACTGAAGGAGGCCGCCAACCGTCCGGCCATCGTGATCGGGTTCGACGGCGACGAGGGCAAGGGCTCGGGCCGCTCGGTCTCGGGCGTCGATCTGGGCGCGTCCGTGCAGCGCCTGGTCGCCGAGGGCCTGCTGGTCAAGGGCGGCGGCCACCGGATGGCCGCGGGGCTGACAGTGACGCGCGACCGGCTGGAACCGGCGATGGAGCGGCTGTCGGAGCTGTTGGCGAAACAGGGGGCCGGTCAGGGCGGCCCGGCCGATCTGAACCTCGACGGCGCCCTGATGCCCGGCGCGGCGACGGTGGAGCTGATCGGGCGGATCGAGCAGGCCGGCCCCTTTGGCGCCGGCGCGCCCGCCCCGCGCTATGCCCTGCCCGACCTGCAGGTCCGGTTCGCCAGGCGCGTCGGCGAGGCCCATCTGAAACTGTCGCTGTCGGACGGGATGAACGGCGGTCTGGACGCGATCGCCTTTGGCGCGTTCGACGGGCCGATGGGCGAGCGGCTGGCCAATCACGGCGGCGCGCGGTTCCACGTCGCGGGCCGTCTGGAGGTCAACACCTGGGGCGGACGGCAGTCGGTTCAGCTGCGGCTGGAGGACGCCGCCGAAGCCGCCAAACGGTGATTTCCACCTTGCTCGCAGGGCCCTGAAAAAGTTGGTTTCCACCGCATTTTTCGGCTTGCGGGGGGCGGGTGTAATCCGTAAAAGGCCCTCCACAAGCCAGCGTGGCCCGTTCGTCTATCGGTTAGGACGCCAGGTTTTCAACCTGGAAAGAGGGGTTCGATTCCCCTACGGGCTGCCATTCGCGCTTGCTGCGGCCCGTTCGTCTATCGGTTAGGACGCCAGGTTTTCAACCTGGAAAGAGGGGTTCGATTCCCCTACGGGCTGCCAGACCTGCAACTTGGCCCTCATTCAATTCGACATGCAGATCCACGGTGCGCCAATCGGTGCGGCGCAGGGTGGGTTCGGGTTCTGCGCCCTCGTCCATCAAAAAGCCCCGGGCCGGCCGGCCCGGGGTTGGTCCGTGTGCGGCGCGGCGTTACTGGTCCTGGTCGCCGCCTTGCAGGCTGTTCGGATCGAACACGTTGCCGAAGCCGCTGTTGTTCGGCGGGGTCTGCTCGGTGTCCGACGCCCCGTCGTCGCCTTCGCCGGTCAGGGTGCCGGGCGAAAAGACGTTGCCGAACCCGGAATTGTTCGAGTCGGTCGCCGACGGCGTGTCCTTTTCCTCGGTGCCGGGCCGCAGCTCGTCCGGATCGAACACGCCTTCGAAGCGGCGCTGGCGGCGCTCTTCGCGCTGCTTGCGCAGTTCCTCGATGCGCTTCTCGGCCTCCAGCCGCTTCTGTTCGCGCACATCGGCAATGCACTGCGCCGGGCTGTAGACGGTCGCCGTGCCGACCACCGTCACCGTGGCGATGCAGAAGATCACCAGGATCACCGCCGCCGTGTTTCCGGCGAAGAAGCCGGGCAGCCGGATCTTGCCCGCCAGTTCCTCGACGGTGGCCTTCTTGCGCGCCGCCGCCACCAGTTCCCGGCGCTTGAGCTTGGTCTCGTTGACCAGCGCGAAGAACACGGTCAGAACCACGATGATGAAGGCCAGCGCCGAGATCGCCGGGGTGATGCCATAGCGGACCTTTTGCGCCAGTTCGATGGTCAGCGTCGGGTATTCGCCGAAGGTGAAGGTGGTGGTGTTGTAGTTCTCGAACGAGGCGAGAAACGCCAGCACCGCCGCCGAGGCGATGGCCGGGCGCATGAACGGCAGCAGAACCTTGCGGAACGCCTGCGCATGCGTCGCGCCCAGATCCAGCGCCGCTTCGGTCAGCGCCGTGTCGTAGCGCTGCAGGCGGGCGACCAGCACCAGCATGCAGTAGCTGGCGATGAAGGTGGACTGGCCGATCACGGTCAGGAAGATGCCGTTCGACAGCACGCTGTCCGCGCCCAGTCCCAGCAGCCGGTTGATCCGGTCCCAGAAGACCAGCGTCGAGATGCCCAGAACCACGCCGGGGATCAGGATCGGCGCGATTATGATCGTGTAGTAGGTGGCGCGCAGCTTGGGCCAGATCTGGGTGAGCATGAGCGCCCCCGCCAGCCCCATCGCCACCGACAGGACGACCGTGCCGAAGCCGATGATCAGCGAGTTCTTGATGCTGTTCAGGATGCGTTCGTCCCGGAACAGGGCCCCGAACCAGTCGAAGGTCAGACACTCCCAGGGCGTCATCCGCGGGAATTCGGACGAGTTGAAGGCGGTGATCGACATGATCACCAGCGGACCCAGCAGATAGGCGAAGAAGATCGCCAGATAGACCCAGATGCTGACGCGGAGGATGGACATGTTCATTTGCCGATATCCCCCATGTTGACCTTGAACAGGCGCATCGCGGCCAGCACGAACAGGATACAGGTCACAAGCAGCACGATCGCGTAGGCGGCGCCTTGCGGCCAGTCGTTGTTGTCATTGAACTGCTGATAGATCAGCTGCGTGAACCAGAGCGACGACGGCCCGCCCAGGATCTGCGGCGCGGCCAGCGCCCCGGCGCTGAGCATGAAGACCATGGTGCAGCCCGAGCTGATGCCCGGCTTGGCATAGGGAATGACCACCCGCCAGTGGATCCGCCACCAGGGCGCGCCCAGATCCCGCGCGGCCTCGATCTGGTTCTTGTCCAGGCTTTCGATCACGTTGTACATCGGGAAGATCATCAGCAGGATGTAGGCATAGCCCAGACCGGCATAGAGCGCGATGTCGTTGCGGATGAAGTCGAAGGGCGTGTCGAAGATGCCCAGCCCCACCAGCACCGTGTTCAAGACGCCGGTTTCGCCGAAGATGATGCGCAGCGCGAAGGCGCGCAGGATCTCGTTGATCCAGTAGGGGATGATCAGCATCAGCGCGAAGACGCGGATGTGGTTGCCCTTGGTCTGCCCCAGGTAATAGGCGATGGGGTAGCAGATGATCAGGTTGAAGATCGTCACGCAGACCGCGGCGACGAGCGTGCGGAAGAAGATCCTGAGATCCACCGCGTTGTACGCCTGGCTGCCGCCTTCGGGGCCGAAGACCAGGTATTTGTAGTTCTCCAGCGTGTACACGTCCTTGGGTCCGCCGATCTCGGGCGGCGGCAGGTTGGGACGGAAGGAAAAGTCGAGCATCGACAACTGCGGCAGGATGATCAGGCCGATGGTCCAGAACAGGACCAGACCCAGGATCGCCAGCCCCATGCCGGTGCCGTTGCGGTTGAAGAAGTCCTTGAGGAAGCCGGGCATGTCAGTGGCTCCCTATTCCGCGGCCAGTTCGCCGGCGGGCACGAGAACCGCGTTGCCGGTCTCGTATTCCAGCGTGATCATCTGGCCGGTGTGATCCTTGAAAGACTGGCCGTGGTTGGGGATCGAAACCTTGATCTCCTTGCCGCCCTCGCCCTCGGTGAAGATGTTGAAGACATTGCCTTCGAACTCCTCGTGCGTGACCCGCGCGGTCACGAAGTGGTCGCCCTTGGCCCCGTCCGGGGCGATCGAGAACGCCTCGGGCCGGATGAACAGCATCGCGGCGTCGCCCTCTTTCATCTTGCCCTGGTTGGCGGTCGAGATCCGCGCCACCAGGTCGCCCGAGCGGTTGGTCGTGATCAGGGCCTCACTGCCCATTACTTGTTTAATTTTTCCACGGAACACGTTGTTTTCGCCCACGAATGACGCAGCAAAGGCGGTGGAAGGATCGTTGTAGATAGTCTTGCCGTCGGCGATCTGGTCGATCACGCCGGCGCGCATCACGGCGATGTCGTCCGACATGGTCAGCGCCTCGCCCTGATCGTGGGTGATGTAGATGAAGGTGATGCCGACCCGCTTTTGAATCTCGCGAAGCTCGGTCCGCATATGCTGGCGCAGCTTGAGGTCGAGTGCCGAGAGCGGCTCGTCCAGCAGCAGCACGTCCGGTTCGGCACACAGCGCCCGGGCAATCGCCACCCGCTGACGCTGGCCGCCGGACAGCTCGCTGGGCAGTTTGTCGCCCTGATCCGGCAGCGCGATCATATCCAGCAGCTCATCGGCGCGCTTGCGGCGCTGGGCCGCGCTGGCGCCCTTGATCTCCATGGAGAAGGTGATGTTCTCCCAGACCTTCATCAGGGGAAACAGGGCCAGGTTCTGAAAGATCAGCGCGGTCGGGCGCTTGTTCGGCCCGATCCCCTTCATGTTCTTGCCGCCGATCAGGACGTTGCCCTCGCTGGGCTCCAGGAACCCCGAGACCGCGCGCAGGATGGTCGTCTTGCCGCAGCCCGAAGGCCCGAGAAACGAAAAGAAGTCGCCCCCGTTGATGTTCACATTCGCGTCGCGCACCGCGACGAAATCACCAAATCTGATCCAAAGGTTCTCCAGATCGACACCGACCCCAGCACTCATTTGTGGATTCTCCCTGTGGCGCGGCCCCGACCGGGTCGGAGGCGCCTGGTTTTAGGTTGTCTCATGCGTGTCGCGCGTACAAAGACGGCCCCCCGTCGGCGTGGACAGGGGGCCCGCGTTGCGAGCGGTCAGGCGCTCACGAACTTGTTGACGAACTCGGTCCGGGTTTCCGCATACCACGGCGCCTCGGCCGGCCACGGATTCAGGTTGGCCAGCGAGTCGCCCGGATAGGCTTCGGCAAAGTTCTTCTTGTAGACGTCGCCCGCGAAGGCATCCGCGCCCAGAACCGGCGAGTTGTAGCCGTGGCTGTCGATGGCCACGCCCGCGGGCTCCTTGCGATAGGCGAACTCGATGAAGGCATAGATCTGGTCCATGTTGGTCGCACCGACCGGAATCGACATGCCGTCGACCCAGGCCATCGCGCCTTCGACCGGCGCCTGGTAGTGGACCGGTTCGCCCGCGGCCTTGAGCGCCAGCGGCGGACCGTCCCAGGTCTGCCCCACGATGACGCCTTCGTTCAGCAGCCCGTTCTTCTGGGTGTCGGCGTCGTTCCAGATCAGCTTGATGCGGTCCTTGCGGGCCACGCACCAGTCGGCGACCTGGCTCCAGACCTTGCGCATGGTCTCTTCGTCATTGTAGGCGGACCAGATCGAGCCCGGCTCCATCTCGCCGGCGCGCTCCATGTAGAGGCCCGCGCCCAGCATCATGGAATGCGCCCGGCCCATGGTCTTGCCGGCATTCTCCTCGGCCCAGACATCGCCATAGGACGGCGCGTCGCCCTCGGGCAGCCACAGGTCGGTGCGATAGGCGATCCCCTCGGTGCCCCAGATATGCGGCAGCCAGTGCACGCCGTTGCCGCCGAAGTTCCAGGCATCGGTGCCGATCTTGGCCATCGCCGGGTTCACCGCGTCGATGTTGACCTTGCCCATGTCGAAGGGCTGCAGCAGTTCCAGCGGCTCCCATTGCAGCGAGCGGTTGTTGGTCGGCGAGACGATGTCGAAGCCCTGACCCTTGGTCGCCTTCATCTTGTTGATGATTTCTTCGTTCGAGCCGATGCCGGTATAGTTGACCTTGATGCCGGTTTCGCCTTCGAACGCATCCAGGAATGACGGCGGCAGGTAATCCGACCACATCAGGATGTTGATCTCACCCGACGAGGCCAGCGCGCTTTTCGAGTAGAGCGGTGCGGCCAGAGCCGCGGCCCCCGCCCCCTTGAGCACGGTGCGCCGGGTTAAGGTTGATTTCGAGGCCATGTTCATTCTCCCGTTTTGGACTCATTTCGCTAGTTTGTTGTTTTGTTCTTGATCTTGATGATTTCATGAAGTTTCGCGGTGTCTGTGGTCCTCCTGAAGTGACAGTTTGGATTTTTCTTAGGTCCAGTTTGTGGGCGACGGCTTTCGCCCGCATTAAGCTCCGGCTGCGCCTCCGCCCGGCGGCCGCCAAGCCATCGGGCGGCAAGCGGTTGGTCCGCGCGGAACCTGCCGCCGAAAGGCCGGCGCCCGGTCGGCGCAGCCGGCGCGGTTCAGTGGTCTGCGCCGGTCGCGCCCGGCCAGCGGTCCGCGGCCACAACGCATTTCGGGGTCCGCGCCGCCTTCAGTGTCGGCCAACAGGGCGGCACCGGTCAACTTGTTTGCGCCGCCGCGCCGGGTTTCGGGGCGGTGGCGCCTCGGCCCTTCCGGGCCGGCCGGGCGGGCCGCCCCGTCACAATGCGGCGCGGAACAGGCCATCGAGGCTCTCCCTCGTCAGTTCGATCGGATTTCCGCCGCAGGACGGATCGACGATCGCCCCCTCGACAAGGGCCGGTATCGCCGCCTCGGTCACGCCGAGATCGGACAGCCTGCGCGGGATGCCGAGGCTGTCGTTGAACCCCTGCACGAAGGCACAGAACCCGTCGAAGCCGCCCGCGATGCCGAGATAGGCCGCCGCCCGCTCGAACCGTTCGGCGATGGCCGGCGCGTTGAAGGCCAGCACCGCCGGCATGCACACCGCGTTGGTTGTGCCGTGATGGGTGTCGAAATGCGCCCCGACCGGATGGCTCATGGCGTGGATCGCGCCCAGCCCCTTCTGGAACGCGGTCGCGCCCATGGCGGCGGCGCTCATCATCTGCGCCCGCGCCTCGATGTCGGTGCCGTCCGCATAGGCGCGTGGCAGATACTCCTTGACCAGCCGCATCCCCTCCAGCGCTATCCCGGCGCTCATCGGGTGGTAATGCGGGCTGGAATAGGCCTCGACGCAATGGGCAAAGGCATCCAGGCCCGTCCCGGCGGTGATGAATTTCGGCATGCCCACGGTCAGCTCGGGGTCGCAGATCACCACGGTCGGCAGCACCTTGGGGTGGAAGATGATCTTCTTGGCATGGGTTTCCGAATTGGTGATGACGCTGGCGCGGCCCACTTCCGAGCCGGTGCCGGCCGTCGTCGGCACCGCGATGATCGGCGCGATGGCGTCGGCATCGGCCCGCTTCCACCAGTCGCCGATATCCTCGAAATCCCAGACCGGCCGCGTCTGGCCGGCCATGAAGGCCACCATCTTGCCCAGGTCCAGTCCCGAGCCGCCGCCGAAGGCGATCACCCCGTCATGCCCGCCCGCCCTATAGGCGGCCACGCCGGCCTCGAGGTTCCTTTCGTTCGGGTTCGGGTCCACCTCGCCGAACAGGCCCCGGCCCAGCCCGGCGGCCTCCAGAATGTCCAGCGTCGATTGCGTGATCGGCAGATCGGCCAGGCCGCGGTCGGTGACCAGCAGCGGAGCCCGGATGCCCGCCTGTGCGCAGGCCCCCGGCAGTTCCGCGATCCGCCCGGCGCCGAACTTGATCGCGGTCGGATAGGACCAGTTTCCAACAAGGCTCATGATGTCACCTTCTTCAGATGGTAGGATTTGGGACGGGTCAGGGTGTGATAGCCGATGACCGACAGGGCGCCGCCGCGCCCGGTGTTCTTGCAGCCGGTCCAGCACAGGCCGGGATCCAGGTAATCGGCGCGGTTCATGAACACGGTGCCGGTCTCGATCCGGTCTCCCACCCGCGCCGCGCGCTCCACGTCGCGGGTCCAGAGCGAGGCGGTCAGGCCGAACGCGCTGTCATTCATGAGCCGCACCGCCTCGTCATCGTCGCGCACCGGCATGATGCCCACGACCGGGCCAAAGCTTTCGTCCCGCATCACCCGCATGTCGTGGCTGACGTTGGTCAGGATCTGCGGCGTCAGATAGGCGCCGCCATCATCCTCGGCAAAGGTCTCGACATGCGCCACGGCGCCGGCAGCCACCGCCTCGGCGATCTGCGCGCGCACTTCGCCGGCGAACCGGACATGGGCCATCGGACCCAGCGTCGTTTCCGGGTCCAGCGGGTTGCCCAGCCTGTAGCCACCGACGATCTCCACCGCCCGGGCGACGAAATCGTCGTAGAGGCTTTCATGCACGTAGATCCGTTCGATCCCGCAGCAGCATTGGCCCGAGTTGAACATGGCCCCGTCGATCAGCGTTTCGACCGCCGCGCCCAGATCGGCATCCTCCATCACATAGCCGGGATCCTTGCCGCCCAGCTCGGTGCCGACCCCGGTGAAGGTTCCCGCCGCCGCCCGCTCCATCGCCCGGCCGCCGCCGACCGAGCCGGTGAAATTGACGAAGTCGAAGGCCCGGCCGGCGATCAGGTCACGGGTCACGTCATGGTCGAGAAAGACGTTCTGGAACACGTCCTCGGGCACGCCGGCGGACTGGAACGCCCGCACCATCCGCTCGCCCACCAGCAGGGTCTGGGTGGCGTGTTTCAGCACAACCGTATTGCCCGCGATCAAGGCAGGCGCCACCGTGTTGATCGCGGTCATGTAGGGATAGTTCCAGGGCGCCACCACGAACACCACGCCATGCGGGAGGCGCCTGATGTAGCGCCGGAAGACCTCATCCTCGCCCACCGCGATATCGGCCAGCGAGGCCTCGGCAATCTCCGCCATGTGCTGGGCGCGCTCCTCGACGCCGCCGAACTCGCCGCCATAGCGCACCGGGCGGCCCATCATGTGCGCCAGTTCCGGCACGATCTCGCCGTTCATCGCCCCCAGGGCCGCGACACCCGCCAGCACCAGGTCGATGCGCTCCTGCAAGGGGCGCGCCGCCCAGCCCGCCTGCGCCGCCCGCGCCCGCGCCGCGGCGGCAAAGGCCGCATCGCGCGACATCACCTCCCGCTCGGCAAAAACCGACCCGTCAATCGGTGAGATGCATTGCAACATCCGCCCCATGATCACTCCATCTTCACAAGAAACAGGATCCCTGCTTCATCTGGCCAAAAATATCCCGGGGGTCTGGGGGCAGAGCCCCCAGCCGCGCCGGGACTCACGCCCGCTCGAACCCGCGGGCAATCTCCCAATCGGTCACCACCCGCTCGAATTCCTCGATCTCCACTTCGGCGGCGCGGACGTAGTGATCGATCACGTCGTCGCCCAGCGCCGCGCGCAGCATCCGCGACCCGTCCAGCGCCGCCCGCGCGTCGCGCAGCGTGCCGGGGATCCGCCCGGTGTCGCCCTGATAGACATCGCCCCGGGCGGGCGGCTGCAAGTCAAGCCCCTCCTCGATCCCGGCGATCCCAGCCGCCAGCATCCCGGCCAGGGCCAGATAGGGGTTCATGTCCGAGCCCGGTATCCGGCACTCGATCCGCACCGCGCGGGTGCCGTCGCCGCACAGGCGGAACCCGGCGGTGCGGTTGTCCACCGACCAGATGATCCGCGTGGGCGCGAAGGTGCCCTTCATGAACCGCTTGTAGCTGTTGATGTAGGGCGCCATGAAACAGGTGTAGTCCGCGGCGTATTTGAGCAGACCGGCCACGTAGCTTTTCATCAGCGCCGACATGCCGAGATCGTCGGCGGCGTCGAAGAAGGCCGGTTCGCCGTCCTTCCAGAGCGACTGATGCACATGGCAGGAACTGCCGACCTTGTCGTGATGCCATTTCGGCAGGAAGGTCGCGGCATGGCCATGCTGCCAGGCGATCTCCTTCACCGCGTTCTTGGCGATGGTGTGATGTTCCGCAGTGTCCATGGCCGGCGCGTATCTGATGTTGAGTTCCTCCTGCCCGGTCTCGGCCTCGCCCTTGGAATTCTCCACCGGAATCCCCGCGGTCCACAGATGGTTGCGGATCGGGCGCATCACGTGTTCTTCCTTGGTGGTCTGCAGGATGTGGTAGTCCTCGTTGTAGCCCGAGATCGGTTCGAGGTTGCGGAATCCTTCCTTGCGGATCGCATCGAAGCTCTTTTCGAACAGGAAGAACTCCAGCTCGGTCGCCGCCATCGCCTCATAGCCCATGGCCCGCAGGCGGTTGACCTGTTTCTTCAGGATCGCCCGCGGGGAATGCGGCACCTCCTCATGCGTGTGGTGGTCCAGCACGTCGCACAGCACCATCACCGTACCCTCCAGCCAGGGCACCGGGCGCAGCGTGTCCAGATCGGGCTTCATCACATAGTCGCCATAGCCGCGCTCCCAGCTGGTCGCCGCATAGCCGTCCGGCGTCGCCATCTCCAGATCGGTGGCCAGCAGGTAGTTGCAGCAATGGGTCTCTTCCCAGCCGCCGGCGACGAAATGCCCGGCATGGAAGCGTTTGCCCATCAACCGGCCCTGCATGTCCACCATGCAGACCAGAACCGTGTCCACCTCGCCCGCAGTCACCTGCGTCTTGAGATGTTCGAAGCTGAGCGTTGCACTCACGATGCGTCCTCCCTGATCGCGATATCCCTGAGCGCCGGTTCGAGCAGCGCCACTATGTCCCGTGTCATGCCGGCCACCTGATCCCGGCTGCGCAAGAGATCGTTGCGCACCTCGATCATCACGTTGGCCAGCCCGCGGCTCAGCGCGTGAAGCCGCAGCGAATGCGTCACCCCGTCGGCGGGGCCGTAGGGTTCGTTGCGGGCGATCCGGCGATGCGGCGCCCGGTCCGCGTGATCCAACATCGCGTCCACCAGCCGGCTGTCCGCGTCATGCAACAGGCCCAGTTCGACCTCCCGGCGCCGCCCGAAATAGACCGGCGTGAAGGAATGCACCGTCATCACCACGGTTTCGGGCCCCCGGGCGTCGAGCACGCCCGAGACCGCCGCGCAGAAGGGCGCGTAGACCGAGGCGGCGCGCGCCTCCCGTTCGGCCCGGTCCAGCCCGGCATTTCCCGGCACGGCGATCAGTTCCACCTGTTCCGGCATGGCGCTGGCCGCCTCGGGCGGGCGGTTGCAGTCGTAGACCAGCCGCGAGACCGTCGAGGCGATCACCGGCGCGTCCAGCACCGCCGAAAGCTCCAGCGCCAGGGCCCGCGCGCCGGGATCCCAGGCGGCGTGGCTGTCGCGGTCGGATTCGGTCAGCCCCAGGCCGGAATAGCCTTCGGGGATCCGGTTGCTCGCATGTTCGCACAGCAGGACGACGCGTCCCTTTCCGGCTTCGTTCAGGATTTCGACCGGGGGCTTCATGCGTCCACCCCGTTGTCCGGATCGTTCTGGCGGTGCGGCATCCGCTCGATCAGCCGGGTCTCCAGCAACTGGCCGTTGCGGTAGAGGATCGGATAGGCCACCGCCGCGATATGGCTGTTGAACTCCCGAAAGGCGCGCAGGGTTTCGAGGTGGATGTCACTGGTTTCGAAACTCTCGGTGCTTCCGCGCTGCAGACGCCGCAGGTGGCGCTTGCGGCTGTCCCGCTCGGCGCGCTTGATCTCGGTCTTTTCCAGGCTCAGCAGGCGGGCGCTTTCCAGGTCGTCCGAGATCAGCACGTTCGAGGCCAGTTTCATGTTGGCCAGAATGGCTTCATGCATCTGGACCAGTTCGCTCCATCCTTCCTTCGAGAACGCTGCGCCCGTCTTGCGCATGTTCCCTGCAAGCACCGTCAGGCGCTTGGCCACCACGTCCCCCGCCGTCTCCAGGCGGATGGCGTATTCCATCAGATCGCGCGCGTCCCTGGCGTTCCGTCTGCCGAACTCCTCGACCGGAAGCGACGCCACGAACCGGCGGATGCCGGACAGGCACGCGTTCACCTCGGCATCCATCGCCTGCACCGCGCGGATCTGATCCCGGGTGCCGCTGCGGTAGAGATCGAGCGCCGGGCGGAACATGGCCTCGACCAGATCGCTCATGCGCAGAAGCTCGCGCTTGAGACTCGACAGCGCCTGGCTCGGACTGCCCAGATGGCGCGCGTCCAGGGCGCTGACGGGGCGGGCGGCGGGTGCGGCCGGCTCCGTTCGGGGGTCGGGCAGAAGCCGCTCGACCGGCGCTTGCAGCCAGCCACAAAACGGCAGCGCCAGAACCAGCAGCGACGCATTGAAGGCCAGATGCGCGATCACCAGCATCTGACCGCCCTGCGGATCGCCGAGCACGCCCGCGCGCAAGGCCAGATTGGCCGCAACCAGAACCAGGATGGCCCAGCTGCCGCGCAGCGCAAGGTTGGCCCATGGAATGCGCCGGGCCGACAGCGGCATCCCGCGCGTGAGCCACACGGGGATGAACGCGGAGCCGAGATTGGCCCCCAGCACCAGCGAGAGGCCGGCGGCGAAGGGCAGCGCCCCGATCTGGACCAGCGTCACGCACATCAGGATTGCGGCCACCGACGAATGCATGACAAAGGCCAGCCCGCCGCCGACCAGAAAGGCGGTGACGTAGTCGCGCGCCAGATATTCGGCGATGGCCGGAAGAAAGGCGCTGTCCCGGATCGGGTCCATCGCCTCGCGCAGGAACCGCAGCGAGATCAGGATGAAGGCCACGCCCATCAGGATCCGGCCGGTCTGCCGCGCCTTCTTGGCCTCGGTCTTGACGAACAGATAGCCGCCGGTCGCCAGCAATACCGGCACCAGCCAGTCGAGCCGGAAGGACAGGATCTGGATGACGAGGGCCGAGCCCAGATCGCCGCCCAGCACGATCGCCAGCCCGGCCGGAAAGGTCAGCAATCCGCCCGCCGCAAAGCCCGAGCTCAGCAGGGCCACCGCCGCCGAACTCTGCAGCACGACCGCCATCGCCAGGCCGACGGACGCGGCCTGAACGGGGTTGCGCTGGCGCGTCATCAGCCGCTGGAACGATGCGCCGTAGCTGCGCTCGATGCCGGTGCGCACCATGCGCACGGCAAACAGCAGCAGCATCGTCGCGCCGGCAAGGCTTATGAGGAAACTGACGATCGCCATTCTCTATCCCCGCACAAGCTCCAGCATTTCCGCGTGCAACTCCGGCGTCGCCGCCGAAACCACCCGCCCGTCCGACCCGAGTCCCAGCGGCCGCCCGTCCCAATCGGTCATCAGCCCGCCCGCCGCCTCGACCACGGCCGATACCGGCAGGTGGTCGTAGGGCTGCAGGTCATAGTCGATCACCGCATCCACGTAGCCTGCGGCCAGAAGCGCATGCGGATAGCAGTCATAGGCGAAGCGCCGGGTCTGCCCGGCCTGCATCAGCCGGTCGAACAAGGCCGGATGGTCGCGGTGGATCTTGTCGCCTTCGTTCACGAACAGGACCGACCGGTCGAGTCTGGTCGCCGCGGAGACCCGGATCGGTTCGCCGTTCAGCGTCGCCCCCTGCCCGCGTACGCCCAGAAAGGTCTCGCCCAGAGCCGGCATCCCGATCACGCCCAGCTGCGGCACCCCGTCCACGAGATGCCCCAGCAGGAACCCGAACAGCGGATGCCCCGACAGGAACGACCGCGTGCCGTCGATCGGATCCACGATCCAGACATGGCGGCGGTTTCGGCCTTCGAATCCGTGTTCCTCGCCATAGATCCCGTGATCGGGGAAATGCTCGGCCAGATAGGCGCGGACTTGCGCTTCCACGCGCCGGTCGGCCTGTGTCACCGGGCTTTCGTCGGCCTTGAACTCGACGCCCAGCCGCCCGCGGAAATAGACCCGCGCCGCCTCGCCCGCGATCTGCGCGATCCGGGCCGCATGCGCGGCATAGTCATCCCTGGCCAGCATCGGTTCCGTCTCCCGTCACGATGTGCACGTCGATGCCCCAGCCGTCCATGGCGTCGGCCAACTGGCCCTTGGGTCTCTTGTCGGTCACAAGATCGTCGATCCGCCGCGGCTCCGGGCCGCGATGGGGGGCGGTCTCGCCGAACTTGAAATGATCCGCCGCCACCATCGACCGGTCGGCACTGTCCACGATGACCGACGCCAGATCGGCCTCGGCCGAACTGAGATACAGAAAGCCCTTGCGGGCCGATATGGCATCGGCGCTCAGCACCGCGAGATCGAAGGCATAGCGTTGCGCCTGCCGATGGGTGACATGGCCGAACGTGCCGCGCTCGTCGCTCTGCATCTCGCCGCCCAGCAGGTGAACCCGCGTCCCGTTCACGCCGACCAGCGTCTGCGCGACGCCGACCGAATTGGTCACGACCGTCAGATTGCCGCGCTGGCGCAGCTCTTCGGCGACGAAGGCGGTGGTCGAACCCACATCCAGAAACACCGTCATGCCGTCGCGCACGAATTGCGCGAGACGGGCGGCGATCCGCCGTTTTTCGTCGGAATGCTGGGACAGGCGGCGGAAGAAGCTGGGGTCGCCCTGGGTGCCCGCAAGATAGGCGCCGCCGTGCACGCGCTCGACCGCACCGGCCTTGGACAGCGCCTTGATCGCGCGGCGCACGGTTTCCTCGGACACGTCCATCGCCTTGGCCAGATCGGAATTGCGCGCGGCCCCGCCGAGCCTGCGCAGCACGTCGAGCAATTCGACCTCGCGATGCGTATGAACTCCGCGCCCCGGCACGCCGCCCCCGTTTGCAGATTCCGATGCTGCTGAAAGACAGACACGCAATCCGGGCAAAATCAAGCATGAATGTTGAAATGCCGCGGTTGAGTTTGGGGTTTTGCCGGAAATTGCCCGTATTGGCACGGCGGCTCATCCGGATGCCCGCAAGCTCCAGGCCAGGGACCATTGCGTGACCACCTCAGGAGACTGGACCCCGCCGACACGCGCCGCCCTCGGGCTGCCGGGCGCGCAGGCTTGGCCTGGTCATGGCGCGAGGCTCGGGAGAACGTGCCGCAAAGGCCGAAGGGCGGGAACGACGGAGATCCGTTGGAAGAAATCTGGTGCGGTCGAGAAGACTCGAACTTCCACGGGTGTTACCCCACAGCGACCTCAACGCTGCGCGTCTACCAATTCCGCCACGACCGCACGCCTTGGCTTGGTAGGGCGGCGTATAGACGCTCCGGCGTTTGATGTGAAGAGGCAAAAACACATCGGATTGATTTCCGGATGCGCGGGCATATCTGCTAGTCTCACCTGGCGTGGAAATCCTGGAAGGAGACCCGAAAGATGGCCGAGTCGCAAAACCGGATCGTCGGGATCGATGTGGTCTCGGATGTGGTCTGCCCGTGGTGCATCGTCGGATTCAAGCAGCTGGAACAAGCGCTTGCCCGGGCGGATGTCTTGGCCCGGCTGCGCTGGCACCCGTTCGAGCTGAACCCCGCCAAGGGGCCCGAGGGGCAGAACCTGCGCGAGCACATCATGGAAAAGTACGGAACGACGGCCGAACAGAGCCAGCAGGCCCGCGACAGGCTGACGGCAATCGGTGCGGATCTGGGATTTGCCTTCAACTTCGATGACGACAGCCGCATCGTGAACACCTTTCAGGCGCATCAGCTTCTCGATTGGGCCGAGGGGCACGAGCGCCAGCACCCGTTGAAGCTGGCCCTGTTCACGGCCTATTTCACCGACCGCAAGGACGTGTCCGACACCGAAGTTCTGGTCGCGGCCGCGCAGTCGGCGGGGCTGGACCCCGAGGCCGCACGTGCGGCGCTGACCTCGGGCGCCCATGCAGCGCCTGTGCGCGAAAAACAGGCGTTCTGGACCAGCCGCGGCATTTCCGGCGTCCCGGCCATGGTGTTCGGCGGCAAATACCTCGTGACCGGCGCGCAGGGCGTCGAAACCTATGCGCAGATCGTCGAGCGGTGCCTGGCCGAGGCCGCATGACATCGCCCCTTTCCCCGCCGCGCGCCCCGGGCTATGCAGGCCCCATGGAATGGAAGATCTCGGACGGCCTGACCGACTATGACGCGGCCGTGGCCTTCATGGAACAACATGTGGCCGCCATCGCCGCGGGCGAGGCCGCGGAATGCATCTGGCTGCTGGAACACCCGCCGCTCTACACGGCGGGGACATCGGCGCGGCGCGAGGATCTGACCGATCCCGACCGGTTCCCGGTGCACCAGAGCAAACGCGGCGGTCAGTACACCTATCACGGCCCCGGCCAGCGGGTGGTCTATGTCATGCTTGACGTGGGGCGGCGCGGGCACGACGTGCGCCGGTTCGTGAAACAGCTTGAAACCTGGGTCATCGCGGCGCTGGCCGAATTCAACGTGCGCGGCGAACTCCGCGACGGGCGGGTCGGCGTCTGGGTCCGGCGCGAGGACAAGCCGCGCACCGCCTCGGGACAGGTTGCCGAGGACAAGATCGCCGCGATCGGCATCCGGCTGCGCAAATGGATCAGCTTTCACGGCCTTTCCATCAACGTGGAACCGGATCTGGACCATTTCTCGGGGATCGTGCCTTGCGGCATCTCCGAGCACGGCGTGACCTCGCTGGTCGATCTGGGCCTGCCGGTCACGATGGCGGATGTGGACGTGGCGCTGAAACGCACCTTCGATGCGGTTTTCGAGACTGCGGCAGACGGCGAGGTTTCGGGCCGCCGCTCCGCCTGACGGCGCCGCCCGCCAGTGGGCGCGACCGGCGGACCCGAGCGGCGGCGGCGGCCGCACAGAGCCCGCTCCGAGAACAATCCTGTCGAATGATGCGATATGTTTCCAATTCAAGTGGCCAATGCGCAGGATGATGCAGGTTTTCCTTACCTTTTAAACCATTTTTGCAGAATCCCCATGCAGCCGGCGGCCAAATAGCGTACACAGGAATCACCATTCTCAGAGTGAGTGGTATGTTAAACCGGGAAACTCGACGAATATCTGAGTTGACCGATCGGTGTGATTGGTACGAGTCTGCCGCTCCGACCCAAATCGGAGCGGCAATTCGCTTCGGGACCGAAAACTCTCAGTCATGTCCAAAGCGCCGCGGCTCGTCGCAGGCCTGTGCGGCGCTTTCCAGTTCCAGCGTCGCGTGGCCAATTCCGAACCGAGCGTCGAGTTCCGCCTTGACCCTGGCCTTCACGCTGTCGGCCCGATCCCACTGGCCCGGCTCCACGACCAGATGCGCGGCCAGGGCGGGATCGCGTTCCTGCATGCTCCAGAGGTGAACGTGGTGGACCTGCCGCACGCCGTCCACCGCCTCGATGGCGCCGGCGACCTCATCCGGGTCCAGTCCGGGCGGCGCGCCCTGCATCAGGATGCGGATGGTGCCGCCGATCTCGGACTTGACGTGCCACAGGATGTAGGCGGCGATCAGGATCGTCACCATCGGATCCACCCAGGTCCAACCGAACAGGATGACCGCGCAACCCGCGACGATCACCGCGACCGAGCCCAGCGCGTCGGCGACGTTGTGGAGGAAGGCGGCCCGGATGTTCACGCTTTCCCTGGCCATGCGATAGGTCAGCGCCGCCGTGATCAGATCGACGATCAGCGCCAGCGCCGCGATCCAGACCACCATCCAGCCGTTGATCGCTTGCGGTTCGAAAAACCGCATCACGCCCTCGTAGAGGAGATAGACCGACAGCACGACCAGCGTCGTGTAATTGACCAGGGCCGCGATGACCTCGGCCCGGCCATAGCCGAAGCTCATGCGCGCATCCGCCGGCCGCCGCGCGATCCTGCGCGCGGCATAGGCGATGATCAGCGCGATGGCGTCCGAAAAGTTGTGCAGCGCGTCGGCGATCAGCGCGAGAGAGCCGGACAGAAGACCGCCGACCACTTGGGCCAGCGTCAGAAGGGCGTTGACCGCGATGGCCCAGGCCACGCGCGCGTCCCCGGCCCTGGGGTCGGTCAGGTGCGGATGGTCATGCGGCATCCGGCGGGCCCTTGCCGGCGGCGGCCCGGCCGGCCCTCATGCAAGCGCCGCGCGGATCTTGTCGGCATGGGCCGCGATCGCGTCCATGTCGCCCATCTGTCCCGGCGGGCGCAGCCGGTCGCCTTCGTGGCGCGGCAGGATGTGGAAATGCAGGTGAAACACCTCCTGCCCGCCCGCGGCCTCGTTGAACTGCTGCACCGTAACCCCTTGAGCGCCAAAGGCTTTCATGACCGCGCGGCCCATCTTTTGCACCGTGCGCATGACCGCGGCCATCTGCTCGGGCGAGGCGTCCAGCAGGTTGCGGCAGGGGGTCTTCGGGATCACCAGCAGATGCCCGTCGGCGCGGGGCATGATGTCCATGAACGCAAGCGTGTCGTCGTCTTCGTAGACGCGGGTCGAGGGGATCTCGCCGCGCAGGATCCTGGCGAAGACGTTGTCGGGATCGTAGTCCATGTGGGGCATCCGTTCTGTCAGGGCTGTCGCGAGAGTTGTGGGCCAGCCGCCCCGCCGGGTCAACCCGCAGGTTTGAGCTGTGAATTGTCCGTTTCGTACCGTGGATTTGGGGGGAGATGACCGTTTTGTACATGTGTTTTCGGTCGGGGTTCGCGGGGAATGCCCCGCTTGGCGGGCGCTTTGCACGCTCCATTTCCGGAGGCAGAAGCACGATGGGATCGAACTGCCTCGCAGGCATTCGTTAGTCGGGCGGATTGCGGTTTAAGTCTACCAGAACCAAACTTCGGTAGTGCGGGACAAAGTGAGCTTTCGCTGCGGTTGCGCCAATGGCGGCTATCATTGAACGACGTGCGCTTCTGCCTTCATCCAATCCGCAAATGCCCGCACCTTGCGCCCCATCTCAGATGCAGCCGTCACTATATGTATGCCTTGCGAGCGTTCGACGCTGATTTCCGACAAGCAAACCAGACGACCGGCCCTTTCGTCCACACTGGTCATACGCCAATCGGCAAGGATGACTGCCTGACCTGAAAGAGCGCTATCAAACATGAATGCGCGGCTATCATGCTGATGGGGGGCCATGTGCTGCGCCAATGCACTTCCGATTGCCTCTGCCCAGGCAGTCCAATCATCCGGCCAGTTCTTCGCAGAGGCCAACGGAAGGCTCAGGATGTCATCGGGTGCAAGCGGCAAGGTGCGTCCTTCGACCAGTTGCGGTGCGCAAACCGGCCGAAGCGTGTCGCGGAAAACAAGCTCGGCCGTCGTGCCGTCCCACGTCCCATCCCCGTACCGAACCGCAGCATCAAATCCGTCCTTCGCCAAATCGACATAGTCGAACGACAAGACCGGCTGCACGACGATCTCTGGATACTGCGCGCTGAATCGTTCCAGCCGGGGCAACAGCCATCGGTTCCCAAAGAAGGGCGCGACTGAGATTTTCAACGGCCCTGACAGGCTGTTGCTGAAGGCTGGGGCAACGGCTGCTTCGATCCGATCCAAGGCGTCTCCGACATCTTTAGCCAACCGCCGCCCCTGTTCGGTCAGGGTGATCTGCCGCACACCGCGATGAAACAATGTCACTTCGAGATAGCTTTCGAGCGCGCGGATTTGATGACCCACGGCGGCGGGTGTCACGCACAGCTCATCGGCACCCTTCTTGATGCTCTGATGCCGCGCAGCAGCCTCGAACGCGCGAAGCTGATTGAGAGACGGTAAGCGCCTGGCCATGATCTGATCACACCGTAGAAAATCTAACCCATGTCGCAAAGTATGATCGTTTGTGCGAATTAGCCAGCCCCACCTAGCCTGCCTGTATCGATCAGAATTTTGACAGAGGACAAGCACATGGCGATCCCGACCCTGCCGCACCAGACGACCGATCTGTTTCTGACGGACGGCGGCACCGAAACCTGGCTGATGTACAAGCGAGGCTTCGAACTGGAAGAATTCGCGGCCTTCCATTTGCTGCATGACCCAAAAGCCAGAGCGGCCCTGCACGAGTATTACCGCACCTTTGCCGAGATCGCGGTGCAACATGGCGCAAGCTTCATCTTCGACAGCCTGACCTACCGCGCCAGCCGCGACTGGGGGCGGTTGCTCGGTTATGATGATGACCGCTTGGCCGAGATGAACCACGCCTGTTTCGAGCTTTACCGAGACGCGGCCCACGCCGCTGGTCTGCCTAACGCAAAGACGGTGATCAGCGGGTGCATCGGGCCAAAAGGCGATGCGTACAAACTGGATCAGGCGCTGACTGCCGAAGGCGCCGAAACCTACCACAGCGAGCAAATCGCGACCTTCAAGGCCGGAGGCGCGCACATCGTCACTGCCCTAACACTCAACACCACGGCAGAGGCCATCGGGATTGCTCGCGCGGCGCAGTCGGCAGGCTTACCGTCGGTGATTTCGTTCACCTTGGAAAAAAACCGCTGCCTCCGAAGCGGTGAGAGCTTGCAGGAGGCCATTGAGACCGTCGACTCGCAGACCGGCGCCGCACCTGCCTACTACATGATCAACTGCGCGCACCCGGTCGATTTCGGCCCGGCGCTGAAGCGTGGTGCCTGGTCGGATCGCATTCGCGGATTGCGCGCGAACGCATCAACCCTGGATCACGGCACACTCTGCCAGCTTGGCCACCTTGAAGAGGGCAATCCGGACGAACTTGCTGCTCAATATGCAGATATCCGCAAACAGTTCCCAAGCATGAATGTCTTTGGTGGATGCTGCGGAACGGACTTCGTCCATGTCGATAAGATCGCGACGGCGATACTCTTGCCCGCGTGAGCAAATTCCAGTGCGGACATTAGGACAAAGTGCAGCATTCGCAACTCTGCACTCGAACCCGACGTTTCCGTTATCGCTCGCCCTGCCGCACCGGACCGAACGTCCCCGCCGCGCACGGATGGCAGGTCCGGCATGCTGCGCGCACCGACGCGGACCCGCCTGCGCAGGGCGGAAAACACGCGGGCGCCACCCCCGACTTCAACAGGGGTGCGGCCATTTATCTTGATCCAGATCAAACTCCGCCATTGAAGGCGGGCCTTCCACATTCTAAAACCTGCAGGAATCCCCGCGCGCCGGAGAGGTCCGGCTGCGCGGTTGAGTTGCAACAGGAGGCACCTAAATGGCAGACGCAGCCATTCATGGTCACGAGCATGAAGACCAGCGCGGATTTTTCACCCGATGGTTCATGTCGACCAACCACAAGGATATCGGGATTCTCTACCTGATCTTCTCGGCCATCGCGGGCCTGATCTCGGTCCTGATGACCGTGTACATGCGGCTGGAGCTGATGCATCCGGGCGTGCAGTACATGTGCATGGAAGGGTTCATGGCCGATCCCTGCACCCCCAACGGCCATGTCTGGAACGTGATGATCACCTATCACGGCGTCCTGATGATGTTCTTCGTGGTCATCCCGGCCCTGTTCGGCGGTTTCGGCAACTATTTCATGCCGTTGCAGATCGGCGCGCCGGACATGGCGTTCCCGCGGATGAACAACCTGTCCTTCTGGCTCTATGTGGCCGGCACGTCGCTGGGCGTCGCCTCGATGCTCAGCCCCGGCGGCAACGACCAGCTGGGCTCGGGCGTGGGCTGGGTGCTGTACCCGCCGCTGTCCACGACCGAGGGCGGCATGTCCATGGACCTGGCGATCTTTGCCGTGCACGTATCGGGCGCCTCCTCGATCCTCGGCGCGATCAACATGATCACCACCTTCCTGAACATGCGCGCCCCCGGCATGACCCTGTTCAAGGTGCCGCTGTTTTCCTGGTCGATCTTCGTCACCGCCTGGCTGATCCTGCTGAGCCTGCCGGTGCTGGCCGGCGCCATCACCATGCTGCTGATGGACCGCAATTTCGGCTTCACCTTCTTCGATCCGGCCGGCGGCGGCGATCCGGTGCTGTACCAGCACATCCTGTGGTTCTTCGGCCACCCGGAAGTGTACATCGTGATCCTGCCGGGCTTCGGCATCATCAGCCACGTGATCGCCACCTTCTCGCGCAAGCCGATCTTCGGCTACCTGCCGATGGTCTGGGCGATCATCGCGATCGGGGTGCTGGGCTTTGTCGTGTGGGCGCACCACATGTACACGGTCGGCATGTCGCTGCGCCAGCAGGCCTATTTCATGCTGGCCACGATGGTCATCGCGGTGCCCACGGGCGTCAAGGTGTTCAGTTGGATCGCCACCATGTGGGGCGGCTCGATCGAGTTCAAGACGCCGATGCTGTTCGCCTTCGGCTTCCTGTTCCTGTTCACCGTCGGCGGCGTGACCGGCGTGGTGCTGAGCCAGGCCGCCGTGGACCGGGCCTATCACGACACCTACTATGTGGTGGCGCATTTCCACTATGTGATGAGCTTGGGCGCGGTGTTCGCGATCTTTGCCGGGATCTACTTCTATTTCGGCAAGATGACCGGGCGCCAGTACCCGGAATTCTGGGGCAAGGTCCATTTCTGGACCTTCTTCATCGGCGCCAACCTGACCTTCTTCCCGCAGCACTTCCTGGGCCGTCAGGGCATGCCGCGCCGCTACATCGACTATCCCGAGGCCTTCGCCCTGTGGAACTATGTCTCGTCGATCGGCGCGTTCATCTCCTTCGCCTCGTTCATCCTGTTCTTCGGGATCATGTTCTACGCGCTCACCCGCGGCGCGCGCGTGACCCAGAACAACTACTGGAACGAATACGCGGACACGCTGGAGTGGACCCTGCCCTCGCCGCCGCCCGAGCACACGTTCGAGATCCTGCCCAAGCAGGAGGAGTGGGACAAGGGCCACGCGCACTGATCCCGCCCGGCAGAATGCCTGAAACCCCGCCGTCTGGCGGGGTTTCCTTTTCGTGGGTCACGGTCAAGCAGAGTCGGGATTGCTGCGGGCGTTAAATCCGCCTACGAACGGCTGGGGTGAGGCGGGTTCGAAAACGGCTTGGGGTGGTGTTCCGACGGAACGTATCGAACGAATACGGGAAAGCGACGGTCAGTCAGGCAGGCCGGCATTCCGAAGGCATTCGCAATCCAGTTCCAGTCGCTGCCGGTCGGAATAAAGCTGAGTTTGCTTCCAGGTCGAAATTTTGAAATTTGGCCGAAAAGCCAAAAGGGACTGCGCCGCACTTCTCGCCGCGTCCATCTCACCGATTTCCGCGTATACGATGGCCAGGTCCAAATAGCCGAAGCCCGGAACCATTTCGCTGTATTCCTTGAATGCGGCAATGGCTTCCTCGAAACTGCCGTCCAAACGCTTGGCAAAGCCGAGGACACCCGCGTACCATCCCGGATAATGAGGGTTCAGCGTAATCGCTTGTTGAGCGGCGCGGATTGCCTCCGAAATCCGGCCATTGAAGGCCAGCGTCAGCGACAACCGTGCGGCCACGTCAGCATGGTTTGGATTGAGATCCAGTGCCTTGTCGAACTTCCGTATCGCGTCATCGAGATTGCCCTCGATTGCGTCGGCAAAGGCGTCAACCGCATGGGCTTCCGGATTGTAGTCGTCGATTTCCAAAGCACGTCGCGCGCAGTTCCTGGCTTCTGCAAGAGCCGCCGCCCTGTCATCGGCAAAACCATGTCGCGCTTCCACGGTGCAAATGAAACCCAGGGTGCAGAGCGGTGCGGAGTAGGTCGGATCCAGAGAGATCGCGCGCTCGGCATGTCGGCGGGCCTCAGCGTAGCTCTCTTTGGTTACCTTTCTCGAACTCTCGACCGCCTTGAGCTGTGACGACCAGGCATCCAGATTCTTCGTTCCAGATCCGCGGAATCGCGCCATCTCGCCTTCAAGCAACTCCACGTGCAATTCGGTCGCGATTCTCAGGGCAATTTCGTCCTGAACCTCAAAGACATCCTCGATGAGCCGATCATATCGGTCTGCCCAAAGATGCATCCCGGTCTTGGCGTCGATCAACTGGGCAGTGATCCGCACCCGATCGCGGCTTTGGCGCACGCTGCCTTCGAGAACAAGATCGAGGCCCTGTTCCAATCCGACCTGTTTGATATCTACGGAACGGCCCTTGTAGACGAAGGTGGAATTGCGGGCGACGACCAACAGGTTCGGCAGCTTTGCAAGGGTTGTGATGATCTCTTCCGTGATCCCGTCGGCAAAAAACTCCTGGTCGGGATCGGAAGAATGATTGTCGAAAGGCAGCACACCGATCAGAAGGGACTGGGTGTGCGATGAGGGCGCGATGCGTGGCGGCGGGGCTTCCGGCGGCGCCCACTGAAACACCGAGACCGGGGTGGCCACGTTCTTCAGGTTTCGTTCGGCCGCCTTGCGAAAAACCTCTGCAAGCCGATCGTCTATGCTCTGCTGAACCACATCGGAAATCAAAACCGTTCCCGGGTCGGCCGAATTCTGAATACGCGAGGCGAGATTGACGCCGTCCCCGTAGATATCCTCTTCTTCAAACGCGATATCGCCCAAATGCACGCCGATCCGGAGTTGAAGCGCAGATTGCCGCAATACACCGGTCTGAATATCGAGGGCGCAACGCACCGCATCCGAGACTGCATCGAATTCCACGAGCCAGCCATCGCCCATACGCTTGATGACGTTTCCCCGGTGATCGGACACAAGTGGCTCGAACACCTCTTTGCGCAACTTGCGAAGTTCCGCAAGGGTCTGGGTCTCGTCAGACTTCATCTGCCCCGAGTAATTCACGATGTCAGCAGAAAGTATCGCGGCGAGTCTTCTTGTAGGCTTCATCGAATTTCAAAATCCAGCTCGGGGCCTGAACAGATTACAAAGCGTGCACATTCCCTCAACGCAGCCAACTCTAGCACTGAATTGCGGCAGAGGTCAGCTTTGTCCGCATTGCAGTCATTGATCGTTCGCCAAAACGGCCCGCGCGTCGCGCGGCGGGAACGTGTCGGAGTTGTGCATTGGCTTGTGCCTGCCCCGTTCATGCGGACGCGCGGCCGCCCGCGGAATCGCCAGGTCGGGCAAAATCGGCTATGCTTGGCGGGGTTTGTCCTGCGCCTCAGGAGTTGTGCCGATGCCCGAGATCGATTTCTGGTATTCCATTGGCAGCACCTACACGTTCCTGACCGTGATGCGCCTGCCGGACTGGTGCAAGGCGCATGACGCCACGGTGCGCTGGCGCCCGTTCAACGTGCGCAGGGTGATGACCGAGCAGAACAACATCCCCTTTGCGGGCAAGCCGGCCAAATCGGCCTATATGTGGCGCGACATCGAGCGCCGCGCCGCCAAATACGGCCTGCACGCCCGTCTGCCCGCGCCCTATCCGATCTCGGACCTGGCGCTGGCCAACCAGATCGCCCTGCTGGGCATGGCCGAGGGATGGGGCGAGAGCTTTACCCGCAACCTCTATCGCATCTGGTTCGAGACCGGCGTCGAGGCCGGCAGCGAGGCGGCGCTGTCCGAGGCGCTCCATCGCAGCGATCAGGATCCTCTGCCGGTGCTGGCGCGGGCACGCGAAGCCGCAGCGGTCCGCGCGCTGGACGACGCGACCGAGGCCGCCATGGCGGCGGGGGTGTTCGGCGCGCCGAGCTTTGTCGTGCGGGGCGAGCTGTTCTGGGGCGACGACCGGCTGGACGACGCCTTTTCCTGGGCGCGGGTCGGTCACGTGGTCTGACGGGTCCGGGCCGGAATCCGGCTCGACGCGCGCCGCCGCGCTGCTATCATTCGGACATGCCCTATCGTTGGAAGGACAGTTCGGATTCGGTGCAGGAACTGCACCTGTGGCCCCACAACTCGCTGCCGCCGCGCGGCGCGATGGCGGTGGTGCTGAGCGTGTTCGGCCTCGGGCTCGTGCCGCTGCTGGCGATGTTGGGTTCGGTCCTGCTGTGGGGGCTGCTGCCGTTCCTGCTGCTGGTCGTGCTGGGCCTCTGGCTGGCGCTGGAGGTGAACTACCGGCAGCGGCGGCTGATCGAGGTGCTGACCCTGACCGGCAGCCAGGCGCATCTGGTGCGGCACAATCCGCGCGGCGGCACCCAGGAGTGGCAGTGCAACCGCTATTGGGCGCGTCCGGAGATGCACGAAAGCGGCGGCCCGGTGCCGCATTACATCACGCTCAAGGGCGGCGACCGGGAGGTGGAGATCGGCGCGTTCCTGTCCGAGGACGAACGCATCGCGCTCTATGACGAGCTGTTGCGCCGGCTGAACGGACGGCAGACCGCCTGACGGTCGTTTCCGGCGCCCGGTTCAGCAGTCGCCGTTGGACGCCGCGCAGAGCTGATCCTTGACCATGCCGCCCACCTTGCCGAAATCCATCTGGCCGGTATGACGCGCCTTGAGCTCGCCCATGACCTTGCCCATGTCGCGGATCGACCCGGCCCCGGTGGCGGCGATGGCCTTGGAGATGGCCTCGGCCACCTCCTCGTCGTCGAGCTGCCGCGGCAGGAATTCCTCGATCACGGCGATTTCCTGACGCTCGCGCTCGGCAAGATCGAGCCGCCCGCCCTCTTCATAGGCGCGCGCGCTTTCCTTGCGCTGCTTGGTCATTTTCCCTAGAATTTCAAGAACTTCCGTGTCGCCGCAGCCCTGCGATTCCTCGTTGCCGCCACCCCGGGCGGCGATGTCGCGGTCCTTGATGGCGGCGTTGATCAGCCGCAGCGTCGACAGCCGGTCGGCGGCCTTGTCCTTCATAGCTTGCTTCAGGGCGGTGTTCACCCGTGTTCGCATGTCCATTTGTTCTGCCCATCCCCATGGATCCGGAAACCCGACCATATAAAAACATAAAGAATGAGACAACAGGAGTCATATAGTGCTAACCCCTTGAAAAACAAGGATGCCGGAAATTTGAACGGGCTTGACCCCACGGCGCTTCACCCTTAGGAATGCGCCGATTTACCCTGCAGGAGAGTCGCGCCATGGCCCAGTCCGCCACGTCCAAGCCCACCGCCTGCCTGGCCCTGGCCGATGGCACGCTGTTTTTCGGTCACGGGTTCGGGGCGACGGGCCAGACGGTTGCCGAACTCTGCTTCAACACCGCGATGACCGGCTATCAGGAGATCATGACCGACCCCTCCTATGCCGGGCAGATCGTGACCTTCACCTTTCCGCATGTGGGCAATGTCGGGGTGAATCCCGACGATGACGAAACCGCCGATCCGGTCGCCGAGGGCATGGTGGTGAAATGGGATCCCACCGCGCCGTCGAACTGGCGTGCGGCCGAGGATCTGCGGGCCTGGCTGGAGCGCCGCGGGCGCATCGCCATCGGCGGCGTCGATACCCGCCGCCTCACCCGCGAGATCCGGCAGCAGGGCGCCCCGCATGTGGCGCTGGCCCATGACCCCGAGGGCAATTTCGACATCGAGGCGCTGGTGGCCGCCGCCCGCGGGTTCGCCGGGCTGGAAGGGATGGACCTCGCCAAGAAAGTCACCTGCGCGCAGAGCTATCGCTGGGACGAAATGCGCTGGGCCTGGCCCGACGGATACCCGCGGCAGGACGCGCCCCGGAACAAGGTCGTGGCGCTGGACTATGGCGCGAAACGCAACATCCTGCGCTGTCTGGCCTCGGCGGGATGCGACGTGACGGTGCTGCCGGCGACGGCGACGGCGGCCGAGGTTCTGGCCCACGGCCCGGACGGCGTGTTCCTGTCGAACGGGCCGGGCGATCCGGCGGCGACCGGCGAATATGCGGTTCCGATGATCCGCGAGATTCTGGACGGCACCGATCTGCCGGTCTTCGGCATCTGCCTGGGACATCAGATGCTGGCGCTGGCGCTTGGCGGCAGGACCGTCAAGATGAACCACGGCCACCACGGCGCCAACCACCCGGTGAAGGATCTGGAGACCGGCAAGGTCGAGATCACCTCGATGAACCACGGGTTCGCGGTGGACGCCCAGAGCCTGCCCGACGGCGTGATCGAGACGCATCGCTCGTTGTTCGACGGGTCCAACTGCGGCATCCGCATGACGGAGCGGCCGGTCTATTCGGTGCAGTATCATCCCGAAGCCTCGCCCGGACCGCAGGACAGCTTCTACCTGTTCGAACGGTTCGCCGCCGCCATGGAGGCCCGCAAGACCGCGGCCTGACGCGCGGCGCGGTGCGCTTAACCGCCCGTTAACCCTGTTCACCCAAACCTGCTGCAGAGCAAGTGCACCGGGGTTGGGCGATGAGCGATCAGAACCTGCAGAGACTGGTATCGGCCCTGCCCGTTCCGTCCGCCGAGACACGCGAGCCGCTGGGCCGGTATCTGGTCGAGCGGGGCGTCATCACGCCGGAGCGGCTTGGCCAGGCGCTGGCCATGCAGGAGCGGCTCAACGCCCCCATCGGTGAAATCCTGATCGCGGAAGGCTGGGCCGATCCGGCGGACGTTCTGGCCGCGCTGGCCGCGCAGAACGGTCTGCAGGTCGCGGACCTCACCGCACCGGCACCGGCGCCGGAACTGTGCGCCGCGATGCCCGTTTCGTTCTGGCTGGCGCACAATGCCGTGCCTTGGTTCCGGCTGGGGCCGATCGTCTTCGTCGCCATCGCGCGGCCGGACCGGTTCGAGCCGGTGCGCGAGGCCCTGTCCGAGGCCGGGATCACCGCCCTTCCGGTCCTCGCCTGGCCCGACCAGATCGACGCCGCCATCGCGCACCGGTTCTCGCCGCAGCTGGCCAAGGCGGCGGAAGAACGCGTCGATGCGGCGCAGAGCTGCCGGAACTGGACGCTGATCTCGCGCCTGCCGGCGGTGCTGATCGCGCTGTTTCTGCTCGCCGCCGCCGTGGCCTATCCGCTGGCCGCCCTGGCCGTCGCGGCGGCAGTGGCGGTGGGGACGCTGGCGCTGTTCCTGTCGCTGCGGATCATCGGCATCGCCGGGCATCTGTCGGGGCACGCCCTGATCGACGCGCCCGGCGCGCCCGCGGCCGGGCCGGACCCGGACGGCCGGCTGCCCCATGTCTCGGTGCTGGTGCCGCTCTACAAGGAGCGCGAAATCGCTGGCGATCTGGTGCGCCGGCTGAAACGCCTGACCTATCCCAAGGCGTTGCTGGACGTGATCCTGGTGCTTGAGGAAAAGGACGAGATCACCCGCAAGGCGCTGGACTCGGCGCGCCTGCCAAGGTGGATGCGGGTGATCGAGGTGCCCGACCGGAACGGCCTGACCACCAAGCCGCGCGCCATGAACTATGCGCTGGATTTCTGCAGGGGCGAGTTCGTCGGTGTCTGGGATGCCGAGGATGCGCCGGTGCCGGACCAGATCGAACAGGTCGTCCGGCGCTTTGCGCGCGCGCCTAAGGATGTGGTCTGCCTGCAGGGGGTTCTGGACTACTACAACCCCCGGACCAACTGGCGCAGCCGATGCTTCACCATCGAGTATTGCAGCTGGTTCCGGGTCATCCTGCCGGGCATCGCCCGGCTCGGGCTGGTGGTGCCGCTGGGCGGCACCACGCTGTTCTTTCGCCGCCGGGCGCTGGACAGGCTGGGCGGCTGGGACGCCCACAACGTGACCGAGGATGCGGATCTGGGGGTGCGGCTGTGCCGGGCCGGATACCGGACCGAGGCGATCGACACCGTGACCTATGAAGAGGCGAATTTCAGGCCCTGGCCGTGGGTGCGGCAGCGGTCCCGCTGGCTGAAGGGATTCATGATGACCTATCTGGTCCACATGCGGGCGCCGCGCCAGCTGCTCGCCGATCTGGGCTGGAAGCGGTTTCTGGGCTTTCAGGCGTTCTTTCTGGGAACCGTGGGGCAGTTCCTGCTGGCGCCGGTGCTGTGGTCGTTCTGGCTGATGGCGCTGGGGCTGGACCATCCGCTGACCGGGGTGGTTCCGCCGCAGGTCGCCGCGGCCTGCATCGGGCTGTGTCTGCTGGCCGAAGCCCTGAACCTGGTCGTCGGTCTGCTGGCGGTGTCGTCGCGCCGCCGCAGGTTCCTGATGCCCTGGGTGCCGACCATGATCCTGTATTTTCCGCTGGGCGTCGCCGCCGCCTACAAGGCGCTGTGGGAACTGGCGATCCGGCCCTATTTCTGGGACAAGACCCAGCACGGCCAGGCGGGCGAGGAACACGTGCCCGCGTGAGTGTCAGGCCCGTTCGCGCTTGTCCGCGTCCTGCTTGAGCCGGGTCATGAAGGCGATGGAGATGTGATCCTTGAGCGCCTTTTCGGCCGCCTCCTCGTCGCGCGCCGCGATGGCCTCGACGATGCCCTTGTGCTCGCCCTGCGCGACCTCGCCGCGCCCCTGCGCCGCCAGCGAGGTCGTCGCCATCAGCGCCATGGTGCGATGCACCAGGTCGAGCTGCTGCACGAGATAGCGGTTGTGCGAGGCCAGGTGGATCTGTTCGTGAAAGCGCCGGTTCGCGCGCGAAAGGGCGTTGGGATCGCCCACCAGCGCGTCATCCGCCGCCACCATGTCGCGCAGCACCCTGATCTCTTCCTCGGTGGCGTGGCGGGCCGCCAGCCGTGCGGCCAGACCCTCGAGCTCGCGCCGCACCACGTAGAGCTCGGCCATCTGGTTGTGATCCAGCGACGCCACGATCAGCGACCGCCCGTCGCGTTCCAGCAGCGATTGCGTTTCCAGCCGCTGCAGCGCCTCGCGGATGGGCGTGCGCGAGACCCCGAACCGCTCGGCCAGTTCGCTTTCCACCAGGCGGTCCCCCGGCTTGTAGATCCCCACGTCGATCGCTTCGAGGATCAGGCTGTAGGCATCCGTGTGGCTGTGGCGGCTCTGGCTCATCTTGTCGTGGTTCTCCCTGTTCGGACCTGTCTATCCGTCGGGCGGGGGCGCAATCAAGATTGAAAACCCGCCGCAACCGGCCTACACCCACGGCATGGTCAAACCGGCTTTCGCTCATGTCACGCAATGGGTGTTCGATCTCGACAACACCCTCTACCCGCCGCAGATGCGCCTGTTCGACCAGATCGAGGTGCTGATGACCCAGTATGTCATGGACGCGCTTGGGGTGGAACGGGACGAAGCCGACCGCCTGCGCAGCCAGTACTGGCGGCAATACGGCACCACCCTGGCCGGGCTGATGGCCGAGCACGATCTGGATCCCGAACCCTATCTGCACGCGGTGCACCAGGTGGACATGAGCCACATGGCGCCCGACGCGGAACTGGCGGCGCTGATCCGCGGTCTGCCGGGGCGGCGGATCGTCTACACCAACGGCAGCGCGCCCTATGCCGAGCGGGTTCTGGTCGCGCGCGGACTGGCCGGGCTGTTCGACGCGGTCTATGGCGTGGAGCACGCCGGGTATCGCCCCAAGCCCGAGCGGGTCGCGTTCGAGGCGGTGTTCGAACGGGACGGTATCACCGCCGAAACCGCCGCGATGTTCGAGGACGACCCGCGCAACCTGGCCGCGCCGCACGAGATGGGCATGCGCACCGTGCATGTCGCGCCCGAGCCGCATGCGGCGGATCACATCCATCATCACACCGACGACCTGACCGCCTTTCTGGCGCGTCTGGTCTGAGCCGCCGGCTGCGACGATCTGCACCTGATCGCGGGTCGGCGCGGCCCCTATATCCGGTGCAGCGACGAACAGAACGGAGACCCCGATGAGTGCTGCGGACATGCCCCGCCGCCTGCCCCTGTGGCAGCGCCTGATCTTTGCCGTGCCGCTGTTTGGCTGGATGGCGCGCGACGTTGCCAAGGGCGGCCCCGAGGAATTCGGGTATTTCGCCGTGGCCCTGGTGAGCATGTGGGGCTGTTCCGCCCTGCTGTTCGGGCTGCCGGGCCTTTACATTCCGGCGCTGGCCATGGTTCCGGTGATGTTTCTGGTCCTGATCCTGATCTCCTACGGCTAGGGCGGCGGGACAGGATGTCACTTGGCGTCCGGACCGCATCGGCCCTAGGGTCCGCAAGCAACGGAGGCAGAGGGAACGATGCAAAGCTGTGACATCCTGATTTCAGGCGGCGGCATTGCCGGGCTGACGGCGGCGGCGGCCTTTGGCGCGGCGGGGTTCGACGTGATTTGCGTCGATCCCGCGCCGCCGATCACCGAGCGCGATGCCGAAGGGTCCGACCTGCGCACGACCGCGTTCCTGCAGCCGGCGCGCGGAGTGCTGGAGCAGTGCGGGTTGTGGGAGCGGCTGGCGGAACACGCGGCCCCCCTGCAGATCATGCGGATCGTCGATGCGGGCGGCGACCGGCCCGAGCCGCGCGTGGTGCGGGATTTCAACGCCGCCGACATCTCGGATCAGCCGTTCGGCTGGAACCTGCCCAACTGGCTGCTCAGGCGCGAGATGGTGGCGCGGCTGGCCGAGCTGCCCAATGTCGATTTCCGCCCCGGCACCGCGACCACCAGCCTGTTCACCCGGCTGTCAGAGGCGCGCGTCGGGCTCAGCGACGGCAGCCGCATCCGCTGCAGGCTGGTGGTCGCGGCGGATGGCCGCAATTCGCCCATGCGCGAAGCGGCCGGCATCGGCGTACACACGATGCGCTATGGCCAGAAGGCGCTGGCCTTTGCGGTCACGCACCCGATCCCGCACGACAATGTCTCGACCGAGATCCACCGTTCGGGCGGGCCGTTCACGCTGGTGCCGCTGCCGGACTGGCAGGGGCAGCCCTCGTCGGCGATCGTGTGGATGGAGCGCGGGCCGAAGGCGGTTGAGCTTCTGGACCTGGAACGCGACGCCTTCGAGGCCGCGATGACCGAACGCTCCTGCAGCCTGTTCGGAAAGCTGACGCTGGCCTCGCGCCGGACGATCTGGCCGATCATCAGCCAGTCGGCCGAGCGCCTGTCGGGCGAGCGGATCGCGCTGATGGCCGAGGCCGCGCATGTCGTGCCTCCCATCGGCGCGCAGGGGCTGAACATGTCGCTGGGCGATCTGCGGACCCTGCTGGATCTGGCTGAGGCGCGGCCCGAGGGGCTGGGCGATGCCGAGATGCTGAACGCCTATCACGCGGCGCGCCACCGCGAGATCGCGTTGCGGGTCCAGGGGATCGACCTGCTGAACCGCGCCTCGATGGTGGAGGCGCGCCCCTTGCGGGACGCGCGGGCGATGGGGCTGAGCGCGCTCTATTCGCTGGCGCCGGTGCGCAAGACGCTGATGCAGATGGGCCTCGGCGTGCGCTGAGGCCCGGCCGGCATTACAGCACCTGGTCCAGAACCCTCTTGAGCCGGGCGATGGTGCCCTCCACGTCATAGAGCTTGTCGAGCCCGAAGAGCCCGAGGCGGAAGGTGCTGAAGCCTTCGGGCTCGTCGCATTGCAGCGGCACGCCCGCCGCGATCTGCATGCCCAGGGCCGCGAATTTCCTGCCGTTCTGGATCTCGGGATCCGCGGTATAGCTCACCACCACGCCCGGCGCGCCGAACCCTTCGGCCGCGACCGAGGTCTCGCCCTTGTCCTTGAGCATCGCCCGCACGCCGTCGCCCAGCGCCCATTGGGCGTCGCGCAGTCTGTCGAAGCCGTAGGCGCGGGTTTCCAGCATGGTGTCGCGGAACGCCCGCAGCGCGTCGGTCGGCATGGTGGCGTGATAGGCGTGGCCGCCGTTTTCGTAAGCCTGCATGATCTGCCGCCACTTCCTGAGGTCGATGGCGAAACTGTCCGACGCGGTGTCCCCGAGCCTTTTCTCGGCGCGTTCGGACAGCATCACCAGACCGGCGCAGGGCGAGGCGCTCCAGCCTTTCTGGGGGGCCGAGATCAGGACATCGACGCCGGTCGCCTTCATGTCCACCCAGACGCAGCCCGAGGCGATGCAATCGAGCACCATCAGCGCGCCCACCTCATGCGCCGCGGCGGCCATGGCGGTCACGTAGGCGTCGGGCAGGATCACCCCGGCGGCGGTTTCCACATGCGGGGCAAAGACGACATCCGGGCGCTGGTCGCGAATCGCGGCGACCACCTCTTCGATCGGGGCCGGCGCGAAGGGTGCGGGGCTGGTGTTGCCGGTCTGGCGCGCCTTGAGCACGGTCGCGCCGGCCGTCAGCCCGCCGGTCTCGAAGATCTGGCTCCAGCGGTAGGAGAACCAGCCGTTGCGCACCACCAGCACATTGGCGCCGCGCGCGAACTGCCGCGCCACCGCCTCCATCGCATAGGTGCCGCCGCCCGGAATCACCGCGACACCGTCGGCAGCGTAGACCTCGCGCAGCATATCCGAGATGTCGCGCATCACCTGCTGAAAGGCGGCGGACATGTGGTTGAGCGAGCGGTCGGTGAAGACCACCGAGAATTCTTCGAGCCCCTGCGGATCGACGGTTTCGAGCAATGCCGGCATGTTCGGTCCCTTCTGATGGATTGGCCACCCCGTGACGGTAGCGTTGCACCGGGTATAGACGCAATCCGCCAATCCGCAGCACTGTATTCGACGCGAAAACCGGGAAACACGGCACCGGAAAAGGCTTCGGCCCGCCGGGGACAAGCGGCGCAATAGGCCGGGACCGTTTTCGGCATCGCGACAATCGGTGTCCCGAAACCCCCCATTTTCCGCGAATTGACGGCAAAGGCGGTCACGGCGTCTTTACACCTTGGCGTGTTTCTGGGCAGATATTTGCAGCCAGAACATGAATGTACGGAGTTGGTAACAGGTGACTGCGCAGAAGCGGATCAGTTTTCAGAGTGTTCGGGACGAGGTCAAGAAAAGGATCGAAAACCGCATCTGGCCTCCGGGCTGCGTGCTGCCGACGGAAACCGAATTGGCCGAGGAATTCGGCTGTGCCCGCGCCACGGTGAACCGGGCGCTGCGCGAACTGGCCGATCAGGGCTTCGTCGAGCGCAAGCGGAAGAGCGGAACCCGGGTCAAGCGCGCCCCGTCGAAACAGGCGCGGCTGGAGATCGCCCTGACCCGTCAGATCGTCGAGGACCAGAACGCCGAGTATCGCTATGCTCTGGTGGAGCGGCATATCGCCGCCTGCCCGGCCTGGCTGGCCTCGCAGATCAAGCTGCCGCAGGACGCGCGGGTGCTGCACCTGCTGTGCATGCACTATGCCGATGACCACCCGTTCCAACTGGAGGAACGCTGGATCAACATCGCCGCCGTGCCCGAGATCGAACATGCCGATCTCAGCGCCTCGGGGCCGCATGAATGGCTGCTCAAGGCCGCGCCCTTCACGGATGCCATGGTCGCCTTTTCCGCGATCACCGCCGACAGCCGCCTGGCCGAGTTCATGGGCACGACACCGGGCGCCGCCCTGATGCAGACCGAGCGGACCACCTGGCTGAGCGGCAAGCCCGTCACCTTTGCGCGCATCACCCACCATCCGGGCTACAGGATCTGCAGCCGGTACTGACGCCGGCTAACCGATCGGTCCCGGCAGGCGCTCCTCGCTGAGCAGGACGTTGGCCTCGACCTCGCCGGCGCCGGGCAGGGTCATGATCCGCCGCCGCAGCACGCGCTCGAAATCGCCGAGATCGCGGGCCACGACGCGCAGGCGGTAGTCGTAGAGCCCCAGCACGTGTTCGACCGTCTGCACCTCGGGGATGGCGCTGACCGCGCGTTCGAAATCCTCCAGGCTCAGCTGGCCCTTGCGCGCCAGCTTGACGCCGAGGAACACGGTCACGCCAAAGCCCAGCGCCTCGGCATTCAGCCGCAGCCGCCGGCCCTTGATCACGCCGGCCTGTTCTAGCCGCCGGATGCGCCGCCAGGTGGCCGGCTGCGACAGGCCGAAACGCCGCCCCAGGGCGCCCGCGCTTTGGGTGGCGTCCTGCGCCAGAGCGCGCAGCAGCCTGCGGTCCAGATCGTCCAGTTCGATCATACCGGCAGCACCTCGTCCCGCTTGAGGCGCGCGATGTGCATCAGCGCCTCGATGTCGGCGATATGCGGCAGGGTCAGGATGCGGTCGCGGTAGAGTTGCTGATAGTGCGGCATGTCCCGCGCGATCACCGACAGGCGCACGTCCACGCGGCCCAGGAAGGTCTGGATTTCGAGAACCTCGGCCACCTGCCGGGCGGCGGCGGTGAATTCGTCGAAGGCGCGGGGCTGCGTCTTGTCGAGGGTGATGCGCAGCGACACCTCGACCGCATAGCCCAGCGCCGCCCAGTCGATCACCGCCTCCTGCCCCTGTATGATCCCGGCGGCCTGCATCTTCTCGATCCGCCGCCAGCAGGCGCCCGCGCTGATCCGGCAGCGTTCGGCCAGTTCGGCGGTCGAGAGGCTGGGCTCGGCCTGGAAATGGCGCAGGAGGCGCCGGTCGATGTCGTCAAGCATGATCGTTTCGCTGTTTTCCGTTTTGACGAATGGATTTTCTCATTTTCCCTGAATACCCGATGCGGGTGCTCTCGCCAATAGCCCGGCCCACCGGTAAAAGCACGGCAATCGAAACAGAAAGGACCGGCAAAAATGCGCGTCTATTACGATCGCGATTGCGACATCAACCTGATCAAGGACAAGAAAGTGGCCATCCTGGGCTATGGCAGCCAGGGCCACGCCCACGCGCTGAACCTGCGCGATTCGGGCGCCAAGAACCTCGTGGTCGCCCTGCGCGAAGGGTCCGCCTCGGCCAAGAAGGCCGAAGCCGAGGGGCTGCAGGTGATGGGCATCGCCGAGGCCGCGGCCTGGTGCGACGTGATCATGTTCACCATGCCCGACGAATTGCAGGCCGAGACCTACCGGAAATACGTGCATGACAACATCAGGCCCGGCGCGGCGATCGCCTTTGCCCACGGCCTGAACGTGCATTTCGGCCTGATCGAGCCGAAAGAGGGCGTGGACGTCATCATGATGGCGCCCAAGGGCCCCGGCCACACGGTGCGCGGCGAGTATGTCAAGGGCGGCGGCGTGCCCTGCCTGGTGGCGGTGCATACCGATGCGTCGGGCAAGGCGCTGGAAACCGCGCTCAGCTACTGTTCGGCCATCGGCGGCGGCCGGTCGGGCATCATCGAGACCAATTTCCGCGAGGAATGCGAAACCGACCTGTTCGGCGAGCAGGCGGTTCTGTGCGGCGGTCTGGTCGAGCTGATCCGCTGCGGCTTCGAAACCCTGGTCGAGGCGGGCTATGCGCCCGAGATGGCTTATTTCGAGTGTCTGCACGAGGTGAAGCTGATCGTCGATTTGATCTATGAAGGCGGAATCGCCAACATGAACTATTCGATCTCGAACACCGCCGAATACGGCGAATATGTCTCGGGTCCGCGCGTGCTGCCCTATGAGCAGACCAAGAAGGAGATGAAGGCGATCCTGCGCGACATCCAGACCGGCAAGTTCGTGCGCGACTTCATGCAGGAAAACGCCGTCGGCCAGCCGTTCTTCAAGGGCACCCGCCGCCTGAACGACGAACACCAGATCGAGGAAGTCGGCAAGAAGCTGCGGGCGATGATGCCCTGGATCTCGGCCGGCAAGCTGGTGGATCAGGAAAAGAACTGACGCGAACCGTCAGACGGTGAGCCGGGGCGCCCGCAAGGAAACGGGCGCCCCTTTTTCGTGGGTCCGATTTATTTCTTGCCGCATTCGTGCTATGATTGTTTTTGCTTTTGTTTGTGTTTTCTTTCCTCTCCAAGGTGATTTCTATGACCGATCCGATCCTTGACGCCTTGCGTCCCCAACCCACCGGCGGCCTGATTGTGACCTTCAATCAAGACGTTGACCTTGCAACCCAGATCAATGCGCTGGAAAACAACGTCGGAGCGGGCGTGCGCGCCTTTTCCGCCGGGCAGGAAGGCATTGAGTTCGACGACACCACCCCGGCGCTTGTGCTGGAGGATGTGGGCATTGCCGTGATCTCGGAAAAAAGCGACACCGAAGGCGCCCAGGCCCGTTTGAGTCTCGATGAAACAGTCGAAGACGTTCGGCCCGAATTCTGGATGTTCGACACGCAACCGCCATACGATGACACGGCCGACCGGACCTGGGGCATCGCGGCAACCGGGGCCGAGACCTCGAACCACACCGGAGCCGGTATCAAACTCTGCGTTCTGGACACCGGGCTGGACCTGCAACACCCGGATTTTTCGGGGCGCTCGGTCACGTCGCGCAGCTTCGTGCCCGGCGAGGCCGTACAGGACATACAGGGCCACGGCACCCATTGCGCAGGCACGGCATGCGGCCACAGCGACACGCCCGGCATTCCGCGCTATGGCGTCGCCACCGAGGCGGAGCTTTTCGTCGGCAAGGTTCTGAACAATTCCGGCTCGGGCCGCGAACGCGACATCCTCGCCGCGATGCTCTGGGCCATTCAGGAAGGATGCGAGGTGATTTCGATGTCACTGGGCCGGGCGGTGCGTCCGGGCGAGCCGCACAGCCCGGAATACGAACGCCTTGCGCGGATGGCATTGGACCGCGGGTCGCTGGTGGTGGCAGCGGCCGGCAATGAAAGCCGCCGCAACATCGGGTTCATCGCCCCCGTCGGCGCACCGGCCAATTCACCGTCGGTCATGGCGGTGGCGGCGCTGGATCAAAACCTGAGGGTGGCCGATTTCTCGTGCGGGGGGATCAACGGCAATGGTGGCGCAGTGGACATTGCCGCCCCCGGAGTTTCGGTGTTCTCGTCGGTCCCACGGCCTCGAAACTATCGCGCGCTACCAGGCACCAGCATGGCTTGCCCGCATGTGGCGGGTCTGGCGGCCCTTTGGGCCGAGTCCGACCCGAAACTGCGCGGGCAGGCACTCTGGGATCAATTGATCCGAACCGCGGCCGACGTGCAGCTGCCACCGCGCGATGCAGGGGCGGGGCTGGCACAGGCCCCTTCGACGCTGTCCGCGTGAACCTTGCACAGACTCGCGCGAAGACCCACATTGGACTCGGTTGCAACACCAACTGATCGAAAGCGAGTCACGGCAATGTCGAAAGTGTCCGTAAAGGTCGTCGTGGACGACGTGCATGTGGAAAGCGGAGACATGCTGGAGGAGGAACTGCGCGACCTGGGGCTCGATATCGAAGAAGTCATCCCCGAAATCGGCGTGGTATTCGGCACTGCCGAGGAAGAAGCGGTCGAGAAAATCCGCGCCCTCGAGGGCGTATCCACGGCGGGGAAAGAGCACCACTATCAACTCCCGCCCCTGTCGGACGAAATTCCCCAGTAGCAATGCCCGAAATGTGGTATCAGGGTTGACCCCGGCGATGGACCGGGGTCTCTTGCGCGGCGCAGGGATGCGGAGTCGCGCTTGGACAATCCTCTGGAAATTTCCCCGAAAAGCTGGCTCATGGTCGCCATTCTGGGCTTTGTCTGGGGTGGCACCTTTCTGATCATCGAACTGGTGCTGCAGGACATGACGCCGTTCTGGCTGGCCGCCTATCGCATCGGGTTCGGGGCGGTGCTCAGTTGTGTCGTCTGGCAGGCGCTGGGCGGCAGGCTGTTCGCCGCGCCGCTGAGCCGCGATGCGCGGATCTCGCTGGTCGTCATCGCGGTACTCAGCTCGGCCCTGCCGTTTTCGCTGATCTCCTGGGGTCAGCAACATGTCACCTCGGGGTTCACCGGCGTGTCCATGGCCTCGATCGCGCTGATGGTGCTGCCGCTGGCGCATTTCTTCGTCCCCGGCGAGCGGATGAGCCTGCGCCGCGCCCTGGGGTTTGCCATCGGCTTTGCCGGCGTGTCGGTGCTCATCGGCGCGCAGGGCTTCGAAAGCACCGGCGACGCGCTGGAATTTCCCGGCCGCCTCGCCTGCCTGTCGGCCGCGGCCTGCTATGCGGTGGCCTCGGTGCTGCTGCGCCGGCTGCCGCCGGTCGATCCGATCGGGCTGTCAACCGTGCTGCTGCTGATCGGCGCGGTCGCGGTGATCCCGCTGGCCTGGGCGGTGGAAGGGCCGCCGCCGGTACCGGGGCCGCGGACCCTGTGGCTGGTAGCGTTTCTGGGCATGGTGCCGACCGCCGCCGCCAACATCCTGCGGGTGACGGTGGTGCGCACCGCCGGGCCGGTCTTCATGAGCCTGACCAACTACCAGGTGCCGGTCTGGGCGGTGGTGCTGGGCGCGGTGTTTCTGGGCGAGCCGCTGCCGCCCGCCCTCATCTGGGCGCTGCTGCTGATCCTGTCCGGCGTCGGGCTCAGCCAGTACGGCGCCTTGCAGCGCCTGTTCGGCCGGGGCTGAGGGGCGTCACGCGTCAACCGCTCCGGCCACCGCATCGACCACGGCCCCGACGGTGCGTTCCAGCAGCGCCTCGTCCTCGCATTCCGCCATCACTCGGATCAGCGGCTCGGTGCCCGACTTGCGGATCAGCAGACGCCCCTTGCCGTTCAGCGCCCCTTCGGCCTGGGCGATGGCGTCCTGCACCGCCGGCAGGTCGAGCGGCGCCTGCCCGGCGGCAAAGCGCACGTTCTTCAACAGCTGCGGCACCGGCGTGAACTGGCGCGCCAGCTCGGACGCGGAGCGGCCCGACAGCAGCATCTCGGCCAGGAAATGCAGCCCGGCCATCAGCCCGTCGCCGGTCGTGGCGTAGTCGCTCATCACGATGTGGCCCGATTGCTCGCCGCCCAGGTTGAAGCCGCCCTGGCGCATCCGCTCGACCACATAGCGGTCGCCCACGGCGGTACGCTCCAGCCGCAGGCCGCGATCGGTCAGGAACCGTTCCAGCCCCAGATTGGACATGACCGTGGCCACCAGCGCCCCGCCCTTGAGCTGCTCCTCGGCGGCCCAGCGCGCCGCCAGAAGCGCCATCAGCTGATCGCCGTCGGCGACCGTGCCGGTCTCGTCGATCACCACGACCCGGTCCGCATCGCCATCGAGGCAGATGCCCACATCCGCACCGTGGGCGACCACGGTTTCGGCCGCGACCTGCGGCTGGGTCGAACCGCAGCCCAGGTTGATGTTCTTGCCATCCGGCGCCACGCCCACCGGGATCACCTCGGCCCCCAACTCCCACAGAACCTCGGGCGCGGTGCGGTGGGCCGCGCCGTTGGCGCAGTCGATCACCACCTTCAGACCGTCCAGCCGCAGGTCGCGCGGCAGCGAGGATTTCACCCGCTCGCCATAGCGGAACCGCGCGTCGTCCACGCGGCGCGCGCGCCCGATATTCTGCGCCTGCGCCGGTTTCACCCCTTCTTCGATCAGCCGCTCGATCTCGAGTTCCGCCTGATCCGACAGCTTGTAGCCATCCGGTCCGAAGAACTTGATGCCGTTGTCCTCGGCCGGGTTGTGGCTGGCCGAGATCATCACGCCCAGATCGGCCCGCATCGAGCGGGTCATCAGCCCGACGGCCGGGGTCGGCACCGGTCCCAGCAGCAGCACGTTCATCCCGGTCGAGGTCAGCCCGGCGGTCAGGGCGTTTTCGAACATGTAGCCCGAGAGACGCGTGTCCTTGCCGATCACCACCCGGTGCACGCCGGAGGCGTCGCGGCGGAAATACCGCCCGACCGCCGCCCCCATTCGCAGGGCCATTTCCGCGGTCATGGGATGGGAATTGGCGGTGCCCCGCACCCCGTCGGTTCCGAACAGCTTGCGCATCTTCACTCTCCGCTTTTCGCCGGCACGCAACGATTACCGGACGGCGGCCCAGAGGCGCAAGGCTTGAACCGTCTGGCGCACGTCGTGCACCCGGACAATCTGAACGCCCTGCGCGATACCCGCCAGCGCCACCGCGATCGATCCCGGCGCACGGGCGTCGGCGCGCGGTTCCTTGCCGATCCGGCCGATGAATCCCTTGCGCGAGACCCCCAGAAGGATCGGACATCCGATCCCGTGGAACAGGCCGAGATTGCGCAGCAGGGTCAGATTGTGCGTCTGGGTCTTGCCGAAGCCGATGCCGGGGTCGATCACGATCCGGCTGCGGTCGAGGCCCAGCGATTCGAGCTTGGCCACCTGGCCTTCGAGGAAATCGTAGACGTCCAGCAGCACGTTTTCGTAGCGGGGATCCTCCTGCATCGTCGCCGGATCGCCCTGCATGTGCATGACGCAGACCGGCACCTGGCGGGCGGCGCAGAGCGGCGCCAGGTCGGGATCGAAGACGAAGCCGGACACGTCGTTGACCAGACCCGCGCCCGCCGCCAGTGCCGCGCCGGCGACCCGGGACTTGCGGGTGTCGATCGAGATGGCCACGCCGGTTTCCGCGCGGAGGGCCTGGATGACCGGCACGGCGCGGGCGATTTCCGCCTCGGCGGCGACGGTTTCGGCGCCGGGGCGGGTGGATTCGCCGCCGATGTCGAGGATGGAGGCCCCGTCCGCCACCATCCGCAGCGCCGCGTCGCGCGCCGTTTCGACCGTGTCGTGGCGACCTCCGTCCGAGAAGCTGTCGGGCGTGACGTTGAGGATGCCCATGACCTGCGGCCGGCCCATGTCCAGACCGGCGACGGGCGCGCGCGGGGCGGTCAGCCGGTCCAGCGCGGCGCGGGCGATTTCGGCCGCCGGAACGATTTCGGACGGCGCGTCCCGGCGCAGGCGCTCGGCATGGGTGAACCACAGCCCCGTGCCCGCCAGCGGCAGCGCGCCGGGCGGCCGGGCGGTCCCGTGCTGAACCAGCGGTCGATAGTAGCCCGTCAAAGCCGCGTCTGCTCCACCGGTACGGCGCGCAGCGGCACGCTGGCCTCGGACGGCAGGTCGCCGCCGATCACCAGCATCTCGCTCGCCTCGAAGGTCGCGGCGAACCACGCCGCCAGCGCCACGGCGTCGGCCGGTTTGGCCGAGGGTCCATCGACCGCATCCAGCACGATCTTGGACGGCGCCCAGACGCAGATCTGGCCGTTCTTCATCGCCCAGTCGAGTTCGGTCCGGGTGGCGACCACCACGCAGCGGGGATCGCGGGCCGCCAGAACCCAGGCGTTCTGCTCGATGGCCAGCAGGTCGATCCGGCGCTGGGTCATCGCGTGGCCGGTCTGCGGCACCGGCAGGGGCGCCGCGCCGACGCAGAGGATCAGCGGACGCCTGCGGTTCTCCAGCTGATCGATCCAGGCGGACAGGTTGTCCGAGGCAATCGCCTCGTTCGACAGATAGACCAGCCGCGGATGCGGGCGCTCTTCGATGATGACATCGTGATGGATGGCGTCCTTGCCGCGCACGATCTCAACCCCAAGCGCACCGGGTCCGCGATCCAGTTTTTCAATGCGCACAAAAGCTCTTACCGCCTGAGGTTCAAGCAGAATCCGTTCGGCGATGCGTTCCGCGAGGGTTTCCAGCAGGTTCAGCCGCTCGGCGGCCAGTTCATGGGCGATGGCCTCGGTCACGCGGTCGTAGGACAGGATGCGGTCCACGTCGTCATCGATCGGGCCGGTCATCGGCTTGACCTCGACCACGATGTTGAAACAGACGCGCTGGGTCGTGCCCCGTTCGGCCTGAAAGGCGCCGATTTCCACCTCGACCACATGGTCGCGCAGCGAAATCCGGTCCAGCGGGCCGCGCGGCGCGGTGGCTTCGGACCGCTCGGAAGGATGCGCAAAGGCGAGGCGGATTTCGGAACTCATGGGTCTTGCCTTTTCGGCTCGGGTGACAGGTCCGCCCAGAATAGACGGATCGGCGGGCCTATAACAGCTTCGCAAACGCCACACCAGCAGCGGAATGCGGCGTCAGGAGACCCTGATCCAGCTCATCATGCCCGAAGCCGCGTGGCCGAGCATGTGGCAGTGCAGCAGCCAGTCGCCCGGATTGTCGGCCACCAGAGCGATCCGGCGGGTCTCGCCGCGCTGCACCAGGATCGTGTCGCGCCACGGGCCGAGCCGGCCGTCGGGCAGCACCGGGCGGAAATGGTGGCCGTGCAGATGCATGCCGTGCGGAAAGGCGGTGTCGTTGACGAAATCGATCCGGTGCAGGCTGCCGCGTTCTGCGTCGATAAACGGGGCCTCCGGGCGTTCGGCAAAGCCGTTCAGCGCCCAGAACCGCCCCAACTCGGCCAGGTCGCGGCCGCTGAGTTCGGTGTCTCCGATCCGGGCCCTGTCCAGCCACCGCATCGCGCCGCCCTGCATGCGCATCTCGTGCAGGGGCGCCGACGCCAGGTCCGCGATCTCGGGCATCGGGTTGGGGGACAGGGGGCCGGGCGGCGGGCGGCGGGATCCGGTCCGGGGGTCTGCGGTTTCGAACCGGACCAGACCGTATCCCCCGTCCCGCTCGAGGCTGACCAGGCTTGCGGTCTGCCCGGTTTCGGCGGTCACGTCCACGATCAGGTCGGCCCGCTGGGCAGGCGCCAGGGTCAGGTTTTGCGTCAGCGCCTCGGGTCGTTCCAGGGGCATTCCGTCCAGCGCCACGATCCACCCGTCCAGCCCGTCGAGGCCGAGATCGAAGATCCGGGCGTTGGCCGCGTTGATCAGCCGGAGCCGCAGACGGTCGCCCTGCCGCACCTTGTAGGCGGGGTCGAAGCGGCCGTTGACGGTCAGAAGATTGCCGAGGCGCCCGGCATGGCTGAGATCGTGACCGTTGTCGAACCCATCGACGATCTGGCCGGTGTCCGGGTCCAGCCGCCAGTCATCCACCATCAGAACCAGGTCGCGGTCCACGTCGGGCGGGGCCGGCTCATCGACGATCAGCGGTCCGTAGAGGCCGCGCGCCACCTGCTCCATCGAGCGGTTGTGGGAGTGATACCAATAGGTTCCGGCATCGGGCACGACGAAATCATAGTCGAAGCCCTGGCCCGGCCCGATGGCCTCCTGCGTCAGGCCCGGCACCCCGTCCATCGCATTGTCGATGCGGATGCCGTGCCAGTGCACCGCGGTGGGCTGGCTCAGGGTGTTGATCACCCTGCGCTGAATCCGGCCGCCCTGCACCGCCCGGATCTCCGGTCCGGGCGCGCTGCCCTCGAAGCTCCAGATCCGCGTCGGCGCGTATCCGTCCGGCGCGATCTGCTGCATCGCCTCGCGCACTTCGAGTCTGGGCAAGGCCGCGCGGGCGTGTCCCGGCAACAGCGCCATGGCCGCCGCCGCCGTCAGAACCTGTCGTCGGGTGATCGTCATCGCGGACCTCCTGGTCCGCACTATAGACGCCCGCGCCGCCGGCGCCAGCCGGCTTCCAGCGCGGGTGCGTCAATCAGTTGCTGCTGGCGGTGCGGTAGTTGTGGCGATAGAAGATGTGCACACCGATCCGCGCGGTTTCCTTGTAGACCCGCGACCAGGACGGGCGCACCGCCTTGGTATGGTAATGCGTGGCGCCGTCGGTCAGATCGTCGGCCACACCGTCGATGGCCAGACGGGCCACCTTGGCCACCCGCTCGTAGGCCTTCTTTTCGGCGATCACTTCCTTGCGGCCGTCGCAGGTATAGGTGAACTGGCACTGATACTTGCGCCCGGTGCCCTGACGGATCACGCCGCACAACGTGTCGGGAAACCGCGCGTTCTCGACCCGGTTCAGGATGACCTCGGCCACCGCGAACTGGCCCTTGACGCTTTCGCCGCGCGCTTCGAAATACAGCGCCTCGGCCAGGCATTTCCAGTGTTCGTCGCCGGAGGCCCTGGGGCGCTGGTCCAGCCATTCGCGGGTGTAGCTCACGGTGATCGGCTCCGGCTCCTGCCGCGGCTTGAAGAGTTTCAGATATTCGCGGAAACGCTGCCCCGGCGGTTCGTTCCGCGTCACCAGTTCCTCTTTCCCGGTGGTGTAGGCCGATTCCCGTTCCGCGACGGACTCGCTCGGCAGCATGAATGCGGCAATAACCGCCGCGGCGGTGATTAAGCGTATCATCAGAAAACCTCGCACAGGCACTTTACGCGCCATACCCTCCCCCGGCGGGCGCGACGAGGCTCTTAACTCATCAAACGTCTGAGGTCCAGTTCCTGGGAAAAAGCAAGAGGATTCTTGCCCGTCCGGCCAAAAATTTTTGTCCGCAGGTCCATCCCGAAACCACAAAATCTTGAGAAGAAACCGCGAGTCAACCCCCAAGTCTGGACGAAATCGCCAGTTGAGCGGCAGCCAGCCGAGCGACCGGCACCCGAAAGGGCGAACACGAGACGTAATCGAACCCCGCCGCACGGCAGAACGCGATTGATTCGGGGTTGCCGCCATGCTCGCCGCAGACCGACAGCACGATGTCGGGCTTGGCCGTGCGGCCGCGTTCGACGCCCAGTTTCAGCAACTCGCCCACCCCGTCCGCATCCAGAACGTGAAACGGATCCTCGACGAACACGCCCTGGCGGACATAGGCCGACATGAACCGTCCGGCATCGTCGCGCGACAGGCCATAGGTCATCTGGGTGAGGTCGTTGGTGCCGAAGCTGAGAAAGGCGGTATGGGGCGCGATCTCGTCGGCGCGCAGGCAGGCGCGCGGCGTTTCCACCATGACGCCCAGCCGATAGTCGAACTCGACGCCCCGTTCCGACGCGACCGCCGCGGCCACGGCGTCGATGCGGGTCTTGACCAGTTCCACCTCGCGCTTGGCCGAGACCAGGGGGATCATCACCTCGGGCACGACCGGCGCGCCGTCCTTGCTGGCTTCCAGCGTCGCCTCGAAGATCGCCCGCGCCTGCATGTCGTAGATCTCGGGCAGGGTCACGCCCAGACGCACGCCGCGCAGCCCCAGCATCGGGTTGTATTCGGACATGGCGGCGACGCGGCGTTCGACATCCGACACCGGCAGGTCCAGAGCCTCGGCCAGTTCGCGCTGCCCTGAACGGGTGGTCGGCAGAAACTCGTGCAGAGGCGGGTCGAACAGGCGGATGCAGACGGGCTGACCCTCCATGATCCGGAACAGCTGCACGAAATCCTCGCGCTGCATCGGCAGCAGCCGTTCCAGAACCGCGGCCCGGCCCGACGGGGTCTGGGCAAAGATCATCTCGCGCATGACGGTCAGGCGGCCGGGCTCGAAGAACATGTGCTCGGTCCGGCACAGGCCGATGCCCTGGGCGTTGAAATTGCGCGCGGTCTGGGCGTCCGCCGGCGTGTCGGCATTGGCCCGGATGCCGATGTCGCGTTCGGCATCGGCCCAGGCCATCAGGGTCTGGAAACTGCCGTCCTGCGCGGCTTCGAGCATCTCGGGCTCGCCCGCCAGCACCTGCCCCGAACTGCCGTCGATGGTCAGGATGTCACCGGTCTGAAATATGCGCCCGTCCGGGGCGACCAGTTGCCTCTCCTTCATCCGGAACCGCATGTCCGACGCCCCGACGATGCAGGGCACGCCCATGCCGCGCCCGATCACCGCCGCGTGGCTGGTCATGCCGCCCTTTTCGGTCAGGACGGCGGCGGCGGCGTGCATCCCGCGCACGTCCTCGGGCGAGGTTTCGCTGCGGACCAGGATGCAGGCTTCGCCGCGGGCGGCGCTGGCCTGGGCCTCGGCCGAGGTGAACACGATCCGGCCGGTCGCCGCCCCCGGGCTGGCGCCGATGCCGGTCGTCAGAACGTCGCGCCGGGCATCGGGGTGCACCTGCCGGTGCAGCAATTCGTTGACCGAATGGGGATCGATCCGCATCACCGCCTCCTGCGGGGTGATGATGCCGTCTTCGGCCAGCCGCACCGCGATCTGCACCGCCGCGCGCGCGCTGCGCGGCACGCGCACGCCGTCGAGGATGTGCACGTGGCCGTTCTCGATCACGAATTCCACCTGCATTTCCTCGCGCAGCTTCCGGCGCATCAGCGCGGCATGTTCCCTGAGCGCGGCGAAGGCCTCGGGCGCCACGTCTTCCAGCGACCGGCCGCGCGGATCCTTTTCGAGGTAGAGCGCCGCGACCCCCTCGCCCAAAGCATCGCGCCCCTGCGACTGGCTGAGATAGCGGCCGGTGATCTGCGGCATGCCCGTGACCGGATCGACCAGTTGCAGTACGCCCGAGCCGCATTCGCTCGGCCCGACGCCGGGGATCATCTCCTGCACCACCAGGCCCAGCCCGGCATCGGCGGGGGCGCCCTTGGCCTGCCGCAACAGCCGGGCCGAGGTGCCCTCCCACGCGCGCGCCATCGACCGCAGGACGGCGCTCAGCTGTTCGCCGCGATCCTGCGGAAAGCTCTCGTCGGTTTCGTCCTCGTAGGCGCGCAGCGACAGGCGCAGACCCTCGCGCCCGTCCGCCTCGATGTCGTCGAACACGTCCGGGTCCAGCCGCGCCACGTGGATCGCATAGCTCTGCACGAAGCGCAGATAGAGCGCCGCCGCCGCCTCGGCCCCCATCGTGTCGGACAGATCGACATAGCGCGCGTCGTTCATGCCGATGTTCAGCACCGCGCCGGGCCCGCCCCAGTCGGGATCTTCGGAACTGGGCCGCACGCAGAGCAGCGAGGTCGGATCGAACTGCCCCAGGATTGCGTCGAGATCGGGCATCCGGCCTTCGGCGATCCGATGCACCGCGTTGAACGACAGGGCCACGGTGCGCGGCACCGGCAGGTCCAGCCGCACCAGGCGCTGCAGGCATTTCGCGCGCCCGCCATGGGTGGCGGTCGCGATCGGCGCCTTGGGGGTGACAAGGGTCGTATCCGGATTATTCTGCACTGCGGCACCCAATTGTTTCACCGCAGCATAGGCGCCTGCGCCCGTGGTGCAAGTGCGATCTGGACCGCGCCGTGCGCCCCCGGCTCAGCCCTCGATCCGGCCCAGATCCGCGACCGTGTTGCAGATCCGGCGGATCTGGCTCAGCAGGTTCAGCCGGTTGCGGCGCAGAACCTCGTTGTCGGTATTGACCTGCACATCCTCGAAAAAGGCGTCGATCGGACCGCGCAGCGCCGCCATCGCCGACATGGCGGCGGGAAAGTCCTCGGCCTCCAGCGCCGGCGCGATCCTGCCCTGCGCCGCGTCAAGGGCGGCGAACAGGGTCTTTTCGCTGTCGGTTTCGGCGAATTTCGGGTCGGCGCCGAAGGAGTATTCCACCCCGTCCTTTTCCTCGGCCTGGGTCAGGATGTTGTTGGCGCGCTTGAAGCCCTGCACCAGGTTCTCGCCATCCTCGGTGGCGATCACCGCATTCAGCGCGCGGGCGCGCTTGACCAGCAGGGTGAGGTCGTCGCTGCCCTCCATCGCGATGCAGGCGTCGATGATGTCGTGGCGGATGCCCTCGTCACGCAGGAAGACCTTGAGGCGGTCGTGGATGAAGGAGAGCAGATCGTTGGAAAGGTCGGGCACCTGTTGTCCGACCTGTTCGAGAACTGAGTTTTCGCCCAGTTTCTCGCGGACCGAACGGTATGCGGCTCCGAACACGCCGCGGTCAGCGATTTCCTCGATCAGATCCCGAAGGGCGTCATCGCCGTTCGCATGATACTTGTGCCGCAAGAGCTGCGCGTCGATGAAGCGATCCAGGCGCAGGCGCAGATCGTTCTCCAGAGCCAACCGGATCACCCCCAGCGCCGCCCGCCGCAGGGCGAACGGGTCTTTCGAGCCGGTCGGCTTTTCGTCGATCGCCCAGAAGCCGGTCAGCGTGTCCAGCTTGTCCGCCAGCGCCACCGTGACCGAGAGCGGCGCGGTGGGCACGTCATCCGACGGTCCCAGCGGCGAATAATGCTCCTGCGCCACTGCGGCCACGGCGGCGTCCTCGCCCGCCGCCTCGATGTAATACCGGCCCATAAGCCCCTGAAGTTCGGGGAATTCATAGACCATTTCCGAACTGAGATCGGCCTTGGCCAGACGCGCCGCCTTTTCGGCCTGATCCGGGTCGGCGCCCGTCATTGCCGCCAGTTCGCGGGCCAGCGCGGCGATGCGGTCGATCCGCTGGGCCTGGGTGCCCAGCTTGTTGTGGAAGGTCACGTTTTCCAGCGCGCGCGTCCATTGCGCGATGTCCGATTTGGCCGCCCGCAGGTCGTTGTCCCAGAAGAACTTGGCATCGGCCAGACGGGCCGACAGCACCTTCTGGTTGCCGGCCAGAATGGTCGCGCCATTGTCGGCGGTCTCGCGGTTGGCCACGGTGACGAACCGTTCGATCCGACCGGTTTTCGGATTGCGGACCGAGAAGAATTTCTGGTGTTCCTTCATCGAGGTCTGCAGCACCTCGGGCGGCAGGTCCAGGAATTCGTCGTCGATCTGCCCCATCAGCACCACCGGCCATTCGACCAGCCCGGCCACTTCGGCCAGCAGGCCCTTGTCCTCGACCACCTCCAGCCCGGCGGCAAAGGCCAGGTTCTGCGCGTCGTTCCAGATATGCGCGGCCCGGTCTTCGGGCGACAGCATGACCGAGGCGCGCTTGAGCTTTGCCTCGTAATCCTCAAAGGATGTTACGGAAAACCTCCCCGGCGCCATGAAGCGGTGCCCCTCGGTGGTATCGCCCGACGCGATGCCTTCGATGGTGAGCGGCACCACCTGCGCCCCGGCCTCGTCGGTGAGGATGCACAGGATCGAATGCAGCGGGCGCACCCAGCGCAAGGCGGAATTTCCCCAGCGCATCGACTTGGGCCAGGGGAAATTGCGGATCGTGGCCTCCAGCACCTCGGCCACGATCCCGGCCGCCGGCCGGCCCGGTTTCTCGAGCGTGGCGAAATAGACCGCGCCCTTGGGCGTCTCGCGTTCCTCAAGCTGATCGCG